>JAOHHD010000002.1 GCA_028117185.1 Luminiphilus sp. | reverse complement strand
AGCAAAACGCGTAAGCGAAGCGCTGCGCCAGTGGGCAGACTGGGACTTAGTTGCGCCTCTGGCAAGAGCACCGCGCCTAGGTCCAGTGCTGTCTGAGGGTAGCGGTCATATTCTGTTTGAACTCGTCGACGAACCCTCGCTGGTAGCACGTGTTCGCCGCAGACCCACTAGTGGGGTCGAAGGCGCCTTCAGTGGTGAAATTGAGATCTGGTCGGCTGCTGCGGCAGCGGGCATCGCACCGGCCCTTGTTTATGTCGAGCCCGGGCAGCAGGCCGTTATCTGCGAGCGCGCATGTCAGGCATCACATGCCATCACAGGCGCAGCACTGGGTCAGCTAATGTGCGCTATCCATCACCTTCCGCCAGTGAACCGCCAGCTAACGCTTCGTGCTGATGCCGCGTCCTACCTCTCCTCAGTACCCGCTGAACAACACAGTGCTTGGCAAGCTATTGTCCAGAGTACTGAGATCAGCCACGCCTTCTCGTTGCTCGAACAAGATACCGATTACTTATGTCATAACGACCTCACTGGCGGTAATCTACTCCTTCAGGGTGATCATCTTTGCGCCATCGACTGGGAGTACGCCGCCATGGGCAGCCGGTATTTTGACGCTGCCATTGCGATGGCTGATCTGCCCGTCGTTGAGCAATCGTTATTGGCAGAGCACGTATTGGGGCAATCGCTGTCGCCCGAACTACTGACGGCGGGGCGACGCATTGCTGCGCTCATGACAGCATTATGGCAGCACCGATTTGACCCTAGCCAGGCTCCGGATCCGCGCAATGACTTGTCATGGCTCTCTCAACGGTGAACCCGTCCTGGCATCTTTTAGGTGCAGGCGCGATTGGTGGCTGGCTAGCCTGTGAATTACAGGCACCTGACTGCCCCATAACGTTGCTGCATCACCGTGATACCGAGCCAACACGTCGGCTTACACTGAGCAAAGCATCGAGCGCAGCGCCAAAAGACGCCCCAACGTCGTTCACCTTTGCGCAAGAGTCCGTCGCTGAGGCATCAGCGATTACTACCTTACTGGTTTGCACCAAAGCATGGGCAACGGAAGATGCCATTCGATCCGTTGCCCATCGGCTGTCCAAGCGGACGCAAGTGGTATTGCTGGGCAACGGGATGGGCCTCGCTGAGCGCATTATCCCAATGATCGGAGGCGCTGAGGTGTTAGTGGGATCTACCACCGCCGGTTGTCTCAGGAGCGACCACAATACACTCCATTTATCGAGCGCTGGCACAACCTACCTCGGCCCTTACGGCAAAGATTCAGATCCACCATCGTGGCTACCACTGTGGCAGCGCAGCCTAACGCAGTGTCATTGGCAACCGGATATACGCTCGATATTACTGGCCAAAACCGCCGTCAATGCGGTGATTAATCCACTTACAGCAATCCATCAGGTGAAAAACGGCGCTTTGCTCGAGCCCGAATTGCTGCGCAGCACTGAGACGGCCATCACTGAGGTACAGCATCTACTGACTGCCGCTGGTGAGACGGCGATTGCCAACGCGTTACCGGGTCGAGTTCGCGAGATTTGCCACGCCACCGCCCAAAATCACTCTTCGATGAAAGTCGACCTAGCGCGCGGCAACCCCACAGAAGTTGAATGGATACTCGGTTGGCTATTGAAGAATTTAGTCTCTGAACCCCCCGCGACCCCGGCATTACAGGCCCTTTACGATGACATTCAGGCCAGAGAAAAAGAAGGGCTCTTAGCGTCATAGCCCACGGCCGCCGATGTTAGCCGACAGGCACAGTCGGGCACACTCAATCCGATTGCAGTCCCAAACTGTTGACCGCTTATAGGAGCGCGAACAGAGAAATAGCGATGATCCATACGGCAGTGGCACGACTGATGGCTTTCTGAGTGGCCTCGGCCACCTCAACTACGTCAGTGGGTGTCTCTGCGGTACTGAGATCAAGATGCCACGCACGCGCAATGCCCGCCGCGAGTAGTGACTGATTGGAATAGGTTTTGTCAAACGCTTGATCGGTCAACAGACTGCGGCTTTTCTCGAAGTCACCTAACAGCGAAAAAGTCAGTAACGCCACGCGGGCCGGAAGCCATTCTAACAACGCTACCGTGGACTGAAATTGACCGTTTGAGCGCACGTTCATGAGGTCGATGAGTCGATAGCACACCGCGGCAAAGGGCCCTAAAAGCCAAAAATACAATACGGTCGGAAACCAGCGGGCAAAACCGCGATAAGCAAACGCTTCTAGCGCCGCGTCCGGCAATGCAATGCCTTCCTCAGGCGTGGCGTTTGGGTCCGTTACCAGCATTTCTGCTCCCTGAAGATCTCCAACACGAGCGCGAGCCAAAAAGCGCTGCAGATCCGTCGGGTAATCATCGCGCCCAAAGGCAAAGTACAACAGCGCAACGGACATCAACGCCTCGCCGAGCTCGCCCAGAAAAAAAGCCAACACCGAGAACAGGCATAGCAAAATCAATAGGGGTACCGCCACTCGCAGCGTCAGCGACAGCGGCGCATCCAACGCCAATGCATCGATTCTACGCATCAGTGGATCAAACCACGTATCACGATGCAGAGGTCCGCCGCCGCCCAATAAAGCAAACAGTCCCACCGCCACAATAAACACCAAGTACGACACTACCCCCGCTCTCCTTTTACTGCGCCCAGCAACTGCCTCAACTGCAACCAATCGAAAGCAGGGCCTGGATCTGTTTTACGCGCCGGCGCGATATCCGAGTGACCTACCATAGCATCGTGCTGAATAGCCGGATATTGATTTCGTAACGCGGCAATTAGCGTCGCCAACGCATGATACTGCGGCATCGCATAGTGCTCCTCATCACAGCCCTCCACTTCGATACCAATGCTGAAATCGTTACAATTTGAGCGCTGCTGCCAACACGATTCACCCGCATGCCAGGCCCTGTCGTCGGTCGATACAAATTGCACGACCTCTCCATCTCGACGGATTAGAAAGTGAGCGGAAACCGTTAAGTGGGCGATGTCGGAAAAGTAAGCATGCGCGGCGGGGTCAAGTTGGTTGGTAAAGAATGCCTCGATGTATGGACCACCATACTCGCCCGGCGGTAACGATATGCCATGAATGACAATCAGTTCTGGTGATGTCTCGGTGGGTCGCGCATTAAAGTTGGGCGAGGGTACGGGGCGCGCGCACGCCAGCCATCCATTCGCGAACTTCCATTGGTCACTCGAGGTCATCACAGGGTAATCTTATCGCACCGGCGAGGGCTGCTCCCCTTTTCCGTCATTTTTTAAGCAACATGGACAAGACCATGATCAGTGCTCAGTATATTTCAGAACGCGTCCAGCAGGCGCTTGCCGAAGATGTAGGTACAGGCGATATCACCGCCTCACTGATCGCGCCCGATACCCTAGCCAGCGCAGACGTGATCACGCGTGAAGCGGGCGTGCTCTGTGGCAAAGCATTTGCGGACGAGACGTTCCGGCAGGTTGACGCCCGTTGCAGCACTGCTTGGCAGGTGGAGGATGGCGACCACATTAATGCTGGCGATATCCTCTATCGCGTTACCGGACCGGCTCGTGCGCTATTAACGGCTGAGCGCACAGCATTGAATTTTTTACAAGCACTCTCTGGCACTGCCACCGTGGCCAAAGCCTACGCCGACCGCATTGCGCATACTCACGTACGATTACTCGACACACGAAAAACCGTGCCCGGATTAAGGCTCGCACAAAAATATGCCGTTGCCTGCGGTGGCTGCTATAACCACCGTATTGGACTATTCGACGCTTTTTTGATCAAAGAAAATCATATCGCTGCCGCCGGCGGCATTCGCGAAGCCATCATTGCGGCCCGTCATAGGGATGCCGACAAACCCATCGAAATTGAGGTGGAAACGCTGGAAGAGTTGGATACCGCACTGTCTGCCGCGCCAGACCGCATTATGCTCGACAACTTTTCCAATAAAGACCTGCGCGAGGCGGTCGCCCGAACCGCCGGTCAGGCTGAATTAGAGGCCTCAGGCAATGTCACGGATCACACCCTGGTTGCCATTGCGGAGACGGGCGTCGATCTGATTTCTATTGGCGCATTAACCAAGCATATTCGCGCATTGGATCTCTCCATGCGCATCATCTAGCGCTGCCGTTACCCCACGCTGCCAAACCTCCACGGCGGTCGCTAATGCTGTTGTTAAAGCGACACATCAGGCCCAATGAGCACCCCGTTGCGATCCGCATAAAGCCAGTCACCCGGGCAAATCGTCATTTCACACACGGTTAACGTGATATCGCGTTCGCCGGCGCCACGCTTCTCGGTTTTGACCGGACAGACCCCTAAGGCTTGCACACCAATATCGATGTCATCAATCACTTCCACGTCGCGAATCGCGCCCAGGATGACAACGCCGGCCCACTGATTATCAGCGGCCAGCTGCGCGAGGCGATCCCCCAGCAATGAGCGATGCAAAGCACTCTTTCCATCTACCAGTAATACTCGCCCCTCCCCCGGTTCTGACACCGCCTCGGAAACCCGAGAGTTGTCCGCATGACAGGCAATCGTTGATAGCGGTCCCGCAAAGCACCGTCGCAATCCAAATTGACGAAACTGCAGTGGGAGGTGTTTCAGCTCGGGGTGGAGATCCGATAGATCTGGCGTCGTGAAGACTGTCACAGGATCACAGCCAATCAAGGGCAAAATCGGTCAGGCTATCGCCCGAGACTGCGATGGCACCGGCGTGTGCCCGTGCCCGCGGGAGTAACCGCTCCATATAAAATAACGCCGTGGCGACTTTGCGCTCACAAAAAGTAACCCGGTCACCCCCAGCCGCAATCTTTGCGGCTACTTGTGCACCCCGTGCCAGTTGCCAGCCACCAAACAAGTAACCGGTTTGCATCATATAATCGAAGGAGCCACCCAATGCCGCAAAACGATCCTCGGGCAAGATAGCCAGCAACCGCTGTGTCGTGCCGACATGATCTGCCAGCGCATCGGCAAGACACGCGCCAATCGCGGCAAGCCGAGGGTCAGCATCGCTTTGTAATAACGTTGCCAGCGCCCGGATCTCGCCTTGAACGGCTTCCATCGTGGCACCGTTGTCTCTGCCCAGCTTACGGTTGAGGAGATCTGCGGCCTGAATACCATTCGTTCCCTCATAGATCGGCGTAATCCGGACGTCACGCAAATATTGCGCCGCACCCGTCTCCTCCACATACCCCATTCCACCGTGCACCTGCACACCGAGCGACGTGACCTCGATACCGAGTTCTGTCAGCCAGCCTTTGATCACCGGGATCATCAAATCAATGCGTCGCTGCGACGGCTCACGCTCCGCTGTCGGACCCGCGTGTGCGAGATCCATTGTGACCGCTTCTGAGTAAGCAAGGGCTCGCATGGCTTCGTTCAGGGCACGCATTGTCAGCAGCATGCGTTTCACATCGGCATGCTCAATAATCGGCACATTGCCCTGCACCCGCTCTCGTGCATAGGCGACCGCCTTTTGGTAAGCGCCCTCAGAGGCACCCAGTCCTTGTAGACCGACCTTCAACCGCGCCTCATTCATCATGGTGAACATACAGGCCAGCCCCTGATTTTCCTCTCCGACCAAGTAACCCAACGCACCGCCATTGTCACCGTAAGCCATGACACAAGTAGGGCTGCCATGAATCCCGAGCTTGTGCTCAACGGAGACGGGATAGGCGTCGTTGCGGGCTCCCAGCGAGCCGTCTGCCGCCACCAAAAATTTCGGAACCAAAAACAGGGAAATACCGCGACTGCCTGCAGGGGCATCGGGTAATCGAGCCAACACCAGATGGATTATGTTATCCGTGGCGTCGTGATCCCCCCATGTGATGTAGATCTTTTGACCAAATAATCGATAGTGATCACCATCTCGCTCAGCACGGGTTTTCATCGGACCCAAATCAGAACCCGCACCGGACTCTGTCAGATTCATGGTCCCCGACCATTCACCCGAATAAATCTTTTCCAGGTAGGTCGCTTTCAGCGCATCATTGCCGTGAGCGGAAATCGCTAACGCCGCTCCGGCACTGAGAAAAGGCTCCAACGCAAAGGCCATATCAGCGCTATTCCACATCTCGCAGGCGGCAGTACCAAACAGTTCAGGCAAGCCTTGCCCGCCGTGATCTTGCGGCGCACTAATGCCGACCCACCCGCCGGCTCCCAGCTGCCGGATCGCTTCACCATAACCCGGTGGGATCGTAACCGCCGCATCGCTACAGCGAGCTGGATGCATGTCGCCCACGCGCCGCAAAGGCGAGACCACATCGGCGGCAAACTTGCCGGCTTCATCGAGTAAAGCGGTGGTCAGTTCCGTCCCCAATCCCAGATCAGCATAGTGAGGTAGCCCACCCAAAGCGCTGCCCACGTCTAATACATCGTCGATTAAAAACTGCATATCCTCGGTGGGGGCCCTATACATATGGCTTGTCCTTGCGCTCACATTTCGTTGATTTATGGGTCTATTATTACCAACCAGTGCCCATACGGCAAAAGTATGGTCAAAGAGTTACAATTCACAGCGTGAATACTGCTACCGACGCCGTGGGTATTATATGAAAAACCTACACCAAATCGATTTAAACCTGCTGGTTTACCTCGAAGTCTTATTGCGCGAACGAAATGTGACGCAGGCAGCTAACCAACTCGGCCTCTCGCAGCCTGCCATGAGTAACGGACTGAGGCGTCTTCGAGCCCTTTTCGATGACCCTTTGCTGGTGCGTACCTCTGAGGGGATGAACCCTACCGAGCGAGCGCTCGAGTTGGAACCACTGGTTAAAGAAATTCTATTAGGCATCGATCTTGCCATGCAGCCGGCGAGCGAATTTGCCCCGGGAGAAGCGCAAATGGTGGTCAGAATTATGGCCAGCGATTATGCCGAATCGACGCTGTTCCCCGCGGTGCTGACCCAGCTTCGAGAGCATGCGCCCGGTATCACCCTCGACATTATGAATCCTTCAGACGTGAGTTTTCTCGATGTTGAGCGGGGTAAAGTCGATTTGGTGATCAATCGTTTTGACCAAATGCCACAGTCGTTTCACCAGATTACCCTATGGGAAGATAGCTTTTCTTGCCTGCTGAGTCCGGATAACCCCATCCTCGAGAATTTTTCCCTCGAGAGCTATTTGCACGCCAATCATATTTGGGTGAGTAAAACGGGCATGGGAGTGGGCGTTGGCGTTGACCCCGATGATGTGCAGCGCCTTGGCTGGGTCGACAGTGCACTGGCCAAACGAGGAGAGAAACGTCGCATCCGCGTTTTTACCCGTCATTATCAAGCGGCCATGACGCTGGCAGAACAAAACGACCTGATCGTGACCCTCCCCACCCGCGCGACCTGGCTTAAACGGGATAATCCGCGCGTGGTGGTGCGCGACGTTCCGTTTGAGATTCCCGCGCTGGAGCTCAAGATGGCATGGAGCCCACTGCTCCATAACAACGCGCCACATCGGTGGATACGCCAGTTTATCACCGGGATTGCTCGCTCGCTGCACAGCAGTACCCCGACGGGAACATAACTGCTACGAATAATCCCTATCGCTGAAACCCCTGTCCGCACTGAGAGTGAATCAGTACAGTAACGCCCTCATCGCGATTGCCATATCACTGGGTTGAGTGCGCGGTTGAGTACGCGGTCGAGTACGCGGTAAAGAGCCATTGGAGTTTGACTATGTCCGAAAGAATTGAATGTGCCGGCCTGAGCATCGATGCCACACTGCACGCACTAGTAGCCGATGAGATAGCACCCGGAACAGGCGTTACCGCCGAGCAGTTTTGGCAAGGTGTTGCCGATATTTGGGCAGATCTAGGACCCGATAATACGCGGCTACTCGCGGAACGGGACTCGCTACAAGCACAAATTGACCAGTGGCATCGCGACCACAGCGACGCGCCCTGGGATGCGGCGGCGTATGAAACGTTTCTTACTAATATTGGCTACCTCTGCCCGCAACCGGCACCCTTTACGATTAGCACCGAGGGCGTTGACCCTGAGATAGCTCAGATCGCCGGCCCCCAACTGGTCGTGCCGGTGATGAATGCACGCTTTGCACTAAACGCCGCCAATGCGCGATGGGGCAGCCTTTACGACGCCCTCTACGGCACCGATGCCATTGCAGAGACCGACGGCGCGGAACGCGGCGGCGCCTACAATACGATCAGGGGTGAGCGTGTGATCGCATGGGCGCGTCGCTTTCTCGATACGCACTTTCCGCTGGACAAGGGTAGTCATCAACAGGCTGCTGCTTACGCCATCGTCGACGGTGCTTTGCTGATCGAACAGATTGACGGCTCACAGGCTCAACTCGTGGACGTGTCGCAATGGGTCGGCTTTACAGGCAATTCCGCCACACCCGATAGTCTCCTGCTGAGACATCACGGTCTGCATGCCGAGATCCAAATTGACCGAAGCCATCCGATTGGCGCAACCGATACTGCGGGTGTGAAAGATGTCTGCTTAGAATCGGCTTTGACCACGATTCAGGATTGCGAGGATTCCGTTGCGGCGGTCGATGCGGAAGATAAAGCGATCGTCTATCGCAACTGGCTGGGTCTGATGACCGGCAAGCTCACCGATACCTTTCAAAAAGGCGGTGAGGCCGTCACGCGTCGGTTGCGCCCGGACCGGTCGTTTACGCGACCAGACGGTAGCGTGCTGACCTTGCCCGGCCGCAGCTTACTGTTTGTGCGTAATGTCGGTCACTTGATGACGAACCCAGCCGTGCTCAATGCGCAGGGCGACGAAATCCCAGAAGGTTTTATGGATGGCCTTTTCACTACCTTCTGCGCGCTCCACGACCTGCGCGGCGATAGCCTAATGCAAAACTCTCGGACCGGTTCCATGTACATCGTCAAACCCAAAATGCACGGTCCCGATGAAGTCACGCTGGCGGTGAATTTGTTTGCCCGCATCGAAGACTTGTTTGGGTTGGCACGTAACACCCTCAAAATGGGCATCATGGATGAAGAGCGGCGGACGACGGTCAACCTCGCCGAATGCATCAGGCGTGCGTCTGAACGAGTGGTCTTTATCAATACGGGCTTTCTCGATCGAACGGGAGATGAAATCCATACCAGCATGGAAGCGGGCGCCATTACGGCTAAAACAGCGATGAAAGCGGAGACCTGGATCAGCGCCTACGAGGACTGGAACGTCGATACCGGACTCGCCTGTGGCCTGCAGGGTAAAGCGCAGATCGGCAAAGGCATGTGGGCCATGCCGGACCTCATGGCAGAAATGCTGAACACTAAAATCGGCCATCCACAATCGGGGGCAAATTGCGCCTGGGTGCCCTCACCTACCGCGGCGACGCTGCACGCGACGCAGTACCACACCATTTCAGTCGCCCAAGTTCAGGAGACGCTCGCCGGCAACCACCGCCGCTCACTCACTGAATTGCTCACCGTCCCTATCGGTGATGCCAGCGCCCTATCACCCGATACAATTCAGCAGGAACTCGACAACAACGCTCAGGGCATCTTGGGTTACGTGGTTCGCTGGGTAGAGCACGGGGTCGGCTGCTCAAAGGTGCCCGATATTCACAATATTGGCTTAATGGAAGATCGGGCCACCCTGCGTATCTCCAGTCAGCACATTGCCAACTGGCTCCACCATGGGGTTGTGAGCGAGAGCCAAGTACGAGAGACCCTCATCAGAATGGCGTCCGTGGTCGACGCACAAAATCAAGCGGATCCCAGCTACCGGCCGATGGCGGCAAACCTTGACACCAGTCATGCCTTTCAAGCCGCCTGCGAACTCGTCTTTGCTGGCACCCTACAGCCCAATGGCTACACCGAGCCGGTTTTGCACCGACGTCGACTGGCCTTTAAAACGCAGGGGTAATGCCGACGCGGCAGTGAACGTTGCCCTGCCGCGCTTTGACCCGCCCTCTTGAGTCGCCATCGGCGATTGGCCCGACCTCTGCCTCGTTTCGCGCAATAGCCCCTCGCCCATTGAAGCTTGATGGGATACGCCTCTGGCATCACTCACACCAAACCCTTTTTAGCATCGGGCTTTGACGCCTGTTTGAGGTGCTCACAAGGCAATTTTTGCATAATGAAATAATTGCCGCAGTATGCAAAAATATGGTGTACGTTGTGCAAAGCGACATGAAAACAGCCTGCCGGCTTGATATTGCAGCATGCCAATCAAGGGCAGGGAATATCCCGTTTCTAAGGAGAGAGACATGCAAAAACAACCACAACAAGGCTTTACCCTGATCGAGCTGATGATCGTCATCGCAATCATCGGCATTTTAGCCGCGGTGGCGCTGCCCGCTTATGACAACTACACCAAACGCGCCAAGTTTGCCGAAGTCGTCGCAGCGGTGGCACCCTATAAAATAGCAATCGATCTCGCGAAGCAAAAACAGGCTACTGGCTGCACAGACGCAGCAAACGTTGATTTGGATGCAGGGGCATGCGGTATTCCAGCAGCCGCCGGCAGTAATGGAGGGGTTGTTGCGTCGGTAGGAGTTACAGACGGCGTCGTCACAGCAACCGGTACAAGCGCCGTAGGCGGCGCAACGTACACATTAACCGCCTCGGACAGTGTTCCTGTGATTTGGACCGAAGGAGGCGACTGCCTTACCAAGGGCTTGTGCTGATCACAACACTCTGTCAATCACCAAAGGGAGTCCGCTCCCTTTGGCTTCTCTTAGCGCTACGCGGTCTGTGTTGCGAGCGCAAAAGATCCTTAAAAATTTGGCTATCGGCGCAGCATCCTGTGGGCCTCGACACCTCGCCCGACGAGACAAAAGCAACATGTATCGGCTGAACCCTCTGATAACGACAGAACCAAACCATGAAAGCATTTGCGCACATCAACGCTGGCAAAACCAAGCATCGATTGCCCCGTAGCACGCCGCAGATGCGGGCGGCAGCGTCGTTGATCTCCTTGGGAACAGTGTTATCAGATCGAGCTCGCGAGGCAGTTCACACCATCTTCCCAAGGTCCTGCGCATCATGAATGCACCCGTCGCACAAACGATTCGATCAAACATCAGGGGACTCGCCGGTCGCTTGGTGGCCGATCGTGTGCTGACAGCCGCACAAGCCACCACCGCCGAAGAGGATGCCAAAGCAACAGGCGTCTCGCTGATGCGCTATCTCATCGACACCCTCGCTATCGACAGCCACGAGCTGGCGGAGCCCGCCTCGGCTGAATTTGGGCTGCCGATATTTGATTTGGCGGCGATGAATCGCGACATGCTGCCGAGTCACACTATCGATGCCGCGCTCATGGTGAAATATCGGGCCGTGCCGCTGTTTCACCGCGGTCACTGTCTGTTCGTCGCGATCTCTGACCCCATGAATCAAGCGGCATTAGCAGAGTTCAAATTTGCGGCAGGCATCAACACCGATGCCGTATTAGTCGAGGACCAAGCACTCAATCGGCTGATTAACGAGCTCGCCGAGCAAGCAGGTGGATTCGATTCCGATATGGCCTCACTCGGAGACGACGGTGAATACGATCTTGAGATTACTGACGGTACGCTCGACGACGCCGATGAAGTCACTGACGCCGTTGACGACACGCCGATCGTCAAATTCGTTAATAAAGTGCTGCTGGATGCCGTAAAACAGGGCGCCTCAGATATCCACTTTGAACCCTACGAAAAAGATTACCGAGTGCGATTTCGGACCGACGGTATGTTGCGTGAAGTGGTCAAACCACCGCGTAATTTGGCGCCTCGCTTAGCGGCGCGACTGAAGGTGATGTCGCAGATGGACATCTCTGAGCGGCGCGTGCCGCAAGATGGCCGCATCCAGATGAAACTCTCACAAAAACGTGCGATCGACTTCCGCGTGAATACCCTACCCACCCTCTATGGCGAGAAAATCGTACTGCGTATTCTGGATCCCAGCTCAGCCCAACTGGGCATCGATGCGCTCGGCTACGAAGCCGACCAAAAACAGCTCTACCTCGAGGCCCTGAACCGACCCCAAGGGATGATTTTAGTCACCGGGCCCACCGGCTCAGGCAAAACCGTATCGCTCTATACCGGTCTCAATATTCTCGATGAACCCGAGCGCAATATTTCCACTGCCGAAGATCCTGTAGAAATCAATATGCAGGGTATCAATCAAGTGTTGGTGAATCCCAAGGTGGGGCTCAACTTTGCCGAGGCGCTGCGCTCCTTTCTCCGCCAGGACCCAGACGTCATCATGGTGGGAGAAATCCGCGATCTGCAGACCGCTGAAATTGCGATCAAAGCAGCTCAAACGGGCCACTTGGTGATGTCTACTGTGCATACCAATAATGCGGCTGAAACGGTCACACGACTCCTTAATATGGGCATACCGGCTTTTAATATTGCCGCGTCGGTGACACTGATTATCGCGCAGCGACTTGCCCGCCGATTATGTAAGCACTGCGCCGAACCAGAAACCACGGTGCCCGAGGGCGCCCTCTTAGAAATGGGATTCAGCCCCGAACAGCTCGCTAAAGCAACGATCAAACGCGCCGTCGGCTGCCAGCAATGCAAGGATGGATACAAAGGAAGGGTCGGCATTTATGAGGTGGTGCGGATCACGAAACCCATTGCTGCCGCCATTATGGATGGCGCGAACTCCATCGAATTAAATCGCGTGGCACGCGCGGCGGGCTTTGATGACCTTAGGCAATCCGCACTGAAGAAATGTGCCGATGGACTGATTAGCCTGGAAGAAGTCAGCCGGGTGACAACCGACTGATCTCGTAACTTCGCACAGTGATGGAAGGAAACGATGACAACAGACAGTATCGTATTTGCATGGCGTGGCACTGACCGCAATGGACAACCTTCTACGGGTGAAGAAATGGCGAGTTCTGCCGCCATGGCACGCGCACAGCTCCGCAGACAGGGCGTCACCATTAAATCGGTCAAAAAAAAGGCTAAGGAATTCACTCTTTTTGGGACAAAAAAGATAACGCCTGCCGATATCGCCATCTTCACGCGACAGCTCGCCACCATGATGAAAGCAGGGGTACCGCTGGTTCAGGCCTTCACGATTGTCGCAGACGGTACCGAACACGAGACTATGCGCAGGTTGATTAATGATTTACGCACAGATGTGGCCTCGGGTACTAATATTGCGGATGCACTGAGCAAACACCCGCGACAATTTGACGAACTCTTTTGCTGTCTGGTCGCATCGGGTGAAAATTCGGGCACTCTAGAGACCATGTTAGATCGGGTGGCCACTTACAAAGAAAAAACCGAGGCGCTCAAGGCAAAAATCAAAAAAGCACTCACCTACCCGACGGCAGTCATCGTGGTCGCCATTGTGGTGACCGCTATTTTGCTAGTCAAAGTGGTCCCTCAATTTGCAGAGACGTTTCAGGGTTTTGGTTCAGAGTTACCCGCGTTCACCCTACTGGTACTGAGCATCTCAGACTGGGTTCAAGCCTACTGGTTACTCTTATTGATCTCGTTCATGGTGGCCGGCTATCTCTTTTCGCAGGCTAAGCAACGCTACAAGCGTGTATCGGACTGGGTTGACGCGATGTCTCTTAAAGTGCCGGTTATCGGTACGATCGTCCACGATGCGGTGATTGCACGTTTTTCTCGAACCCTGTCGACCACCTTTGCCGCCGGGGTCCCGCTGGTTGAAGCCTTGGAGTCTACTGCTGGCGCGGCGGGCAACGCGGTCTACGCCCGCGGTATTGCGCGTATTCGAGACGATGTTACAGCGGGCCAAGCACTCACCGCCTCGATTCGATCTACCGACCTTTTCCCGGTCATGCTCCTACAGATGATCGCCATTGGCGAAGAATCAGGATCACTTGATGATATGCTCAGCAAAGTTGCTGATCATTACGAGGCCGCCGTGGACAATGCCGTAGACAGTTTGAGCTCACTCATGGAGCCCCTCATTATGTCAGTGCTCGGCGTATTGGTGGGGGGGCTGATGATTGCCATGTATCTCCCCATCTTTATGCTTGGATCGGTCATTTAATACCCATGCGCTTTGTAAAGCAGTAAAGGTCATGCTGCACCTATTGTCAGATCCTGTTTTGTTTACGCTCATCTGCGGCGCGGTGGGGCTGATTATCGGTAGTTTTCTCAATGTCGTCATTCTTCGCCTACCGCGCATGATGGAATCGCAATGGCAAAAAGACTGCTGTGAGTTGATGGATCAACCCATTCCTTCCGACGCGACACTGAGTTTGGCTCATCCTCGCTCAACGTGCCCCCAGTGCGACGCCCCCATTCGGGCATGGCACAATATCCCGGTGCTGAGTTGGTTGATCTTGCGCGGACGCTGCGCTGATTGCAGCGCCACGATATCGATCCGCTATCCAATCATCGAGCTGGTCACAGGAGTGCTGTTCGCAGTGGCGGCTTGGCGGTTTGGCTTCAGCGCAGAGGCGCTCAGTGCACTTGTGCTCATCGCATTTTTGATTGCATTAACCGGTATCGATCTCGACACCCAGCTCCTGCCTGATGCGCTCACTCTGCCGCTACTCTGGGTGGGGTTAGGCGTAAATTTATTCCAAGTGTGGACCACACTGCCCGCCGCCGTTGTTGGCGCCATGCTCGGTTACGGCGCGTTGTGGAGTGTCTACTGGGCATTCAAATTGGTGACTGGCAAAGAAGGCATGGGCTATGGTGACTTTAAGCTGCTGGCTGCGTTGGGCGCGTGGTTCGGCTGGCAAGCGATTCCCCTCATTATTCTGCTGTCATCCCTTGTCGGGGCGCTGCTGGGTCTCACGATCCTTGCGTTAACACGTCAAGGGCGCAACACGCCGATGCCATTTGGTCCCTATTTGGCGGGAGCGGGTCTACTCGCACTATTTTATGGCGACACGCTAGTTACCCAGTATTTGCAGTGGATGACACCTTAAGATGTTGCGCGTGGGTATCACTGGCGGTATTGGTAGCGGTAAAACTGCGGTCACCGACTGGCTTGCTCAGAAAAATATTCAGATTGTCGACGCCGACGTGGTCGCACGCCTTGTTGTGGCGCCGGGCATGCCCGCACTCGCAGAGATCGCACAAACTTTTGGTGCCCAGTATCTGCAGCCCGACGGCCAGCTCGACCGACCCGCACTGCGCCAACTGGTATTTGCTGACGAGCATCAACGGAAATTGCTAGAGGCCATCACTCACCCAAGCATCCGAGCAGAACTGGAGGCGCAACTGCAAAGCGCCAGCTCTCCTTATGTGGTGCTCAGCTCACCGCTCCTGCTCGAAGGTAATCAATCCGAGATGGTCGATATCAAAGTGGTGGTAGATGTACCAGAGTCACTGCAGATTGAGCGCACCATGGCGCGGGATCAAAACGATCAAGCCCTCGTAGAAAAAATAATGGCCGCACAATTAGACCGGGAAACAAGGCGGAGTCGCGCCGACATTGTGATCGACAACAGCGAGTGTCTCAAAACGCTGCACCACCGCACAGACGCCCTTCACCAGACTTTGCTGGCGCGGGCGCGCACATTAGCCCCCTAACAACCCCTCCAATATTGGTTGATTCGCGGCGGGAAATGGCCAGTCAATCAGATTCTCAGGCTGCTGCCAGGCTAAGGGCTGTCCTTCCATACCCGATGGTTCACCCCGCCAGCTGGTGACGCGATAGACCGCTAAGCACACCTGTTGATCACCGTAATCATGCTGCAACGTCATGAACGGCTCGCTGGTCAGCACTGCCACTCCCAATTCTTCTTGTAATTCGCGCGCAAGTGCGTCAGAAATCGTCTCGCCTGGCTCAACTTTACCGCCAGGAAATTCCCAGAGCCCGCCTTGGTGGGTTTTGGGAGCACGCCGTGTGACCAGCACTCGACCCAGGGGGTCTATCAAGATACCGACTGCCACGGTGACGACCTCCAAGCTCAAGTCCGATAGTCAGCATTGATCTTGACGTAGTCATAGGACAAGTCCGTAGTCCATAGCGATGACGCTGCGGACCCTTGGTTCAAGTTCACCTCGACCACTAAATCACGATCCGCCATGGCTGCCTGACCCGCTTCCTCGGTGTAAGAGGCCGCACGAGCACCATCCTCAGCAATCAACACCCCATTAATATGGATTGATATGACACTCGTATCGAGGTTCTCTAAGCCAGCACGTCCAATGGCCATCAAGAGTCTGCCCCAGTTAGGATCTGAGGCAAACAGAGCGGTTTTGACTAAAGGAGAGTGGGCTATCGTGCGGGCAACCTGATCACAGGCCGCCTCAGAGGCCCCACCTTTGACACGCACCTCAACAAACTTAGTCGCGCCCTCTCCGTCGCGAACAATATCGTGTGCAAGCTCAATCATGAGGCCGGTTAATGCGTCCAAAAATCGCGTCGTATGGTCAGACCCCGCCTCTAACACCACAGACGACTGCCCTGTAGCAGATAGCACGACCGCATCATTCGTAGAGGTGTCGCCATCAACACTAATGCGATTGAAACTGGCCGCAACGGCTATTTGCAGCAAAGTGTCGAGCACATCAGGCGCAATTTGGGCATCCGTCCCTATAAACCCCAGCATCGTTGCCAGGTTAGGGCAGATCATCCCAGCGCCCTTGGCCATGCCTGTGATCACGCAGGTTTGTCCATCCAGATCAATCGAGACACTTCTCAACTTGGCGCGCGTATCCGTCGTCAAAATTGCCGCAGCAGCGCGCTCCCAATTGTTGTCGCTAAGGTCTGCCAATGCTTGAGGTAATGCCTGCGTGATCAGCTCACCCGACAGTGGCTCGCCGATAACGCCTGTTGAAAACGGCAGTACGCTATCGATGCTCGATCCAGTTAAATCTGCCACTGCTTGGCACGACTGAATCGCCATGCTTTTACCGGGCTCCCCAGTACCCGCATTGGCATTACCGGTATTGATTAACAGCCAGCCGGCTTGGCCCCGGTTCGTGTGCTGATGTTCCGCGGCTATTAAGACCGGCGCAGCACGGAAGGCATTTTGTGTGAAAACCGCTGATGTGGACGAACCGGGTGCCAGGGAAATGAGCACAACATCGTCGTGATCGGCCATTTTAATGCCGGCTTGCGCAACACCTAGCCGCATACCTGCGACAGCGTGATTCATCGACATCTCTCACTGTCCCCGATAACAGTTGGACGCGGCATCATTAGGTTAAGGCACCGTGGCATTGCTTGTACTTTTTCCCGCTACCGCAAGGGCAAGGATCGTTTCGTCCGACCTTAGGTTGCATTCGCGTCACCGGCTGCTGAGGCGGAGCCTGTGATGCCGGTACCGCAGATTGCTCAGGGGCCACCGCAGTCGCATCAGCATGCTCAAACGCCATACTTTGCCTCGCCGCCTCCTCGCGTCGACGCTGTTCAACCGCCGCCGCGTCGTCCGCATGCTGCACCTGCACGTGACTCAAAAAGCGAATCACTTCGTACTTAAGGCGCTGTAACAAACGCTCAAACAACTCAAACGACTCTCGCTTGTATTCCTGCTTCGGATTCTTATTGGCATAAGCGCGCAGGTGTATTCCTTGCCGCAGTTGATCCATCACCTGCAGGTGCTCTTTCCACAATGTGTCCAGCACTTGCAGCATGATCTGCTTTTCTAGCTGACGCATTCCCGCGCCAATACCTTGAGCCTTCTCATCGTAAGCAGACTGCACCGCCCCTAAAATCCGCTCGCGTAACGTCTCCTCGTGCAGCGCGTTATCCTCTTCGAGCCACTGACTAACGGGCAGTGTCACACCGAATTCTCCCTCAAGCTGTTTCTCAAGCCCCGGAATATCCCATTGTTCCTCCACACTCATCGGCGGAACAAATCCATCAATAGCGTCATTGACGACATCGGCGCGGATCGCAGAGATGGTCTCTTCAATCTCGTCGTCTGATAACAATTCATCCCGCTGTCGGTAAATAATCTGTCGCTGGTCATTAGCAACGTCGTCGTACTCCAGTAATTGCTTACGAATATCGAAGTTGCGGCCCTCGACCTTACGTTGCGCTTTTTCGATGGCATTACTCACCATTCGGTGCTCAATCGCCTCCCCGCGCTCCATTCCCATCGCCTGCATGAAGCTTTTCACGCGATCCGACGCAAAGATTCTCATCAGGCTATCTTCTAAAGAAAGATAGAAGCGCGACACGCCCGGATCGCCCTGACGACCAGACCGCCCTCTTAACTGATTATCAATCCGACGAGATTCGTGTCGTTCGGTACCCAGGATATGCAATCCACCTGCAGCAATGACTGCGTCATGGCGCGCTTGCCACTCCGCGGTCAGCGCTGCACGCACAGTGTCGTCAAGATCATCTCCCTTGGCAGCAAGCTCCGCTTCCAAGTTACCGCCCAGTACGATATCGGTACCACGACCGGCCATATTGGTCGCAATCGTCACGATTCCGGGGCGACCCGCCTGAGCGATAATTTCAGCCTCCTGCTCGTGGTACTTAGCATTCAGCACTTTGTGCGCAATGTCTTTGTGCTTAAACGCCTCCGATAATTCCTCGGATGTTTCCACCGATGCAGTACCCACCAGTACCGGTGCTCCCGAGTCAATACACGACTGCACATCCTCTATGATCGCTTCGAATTTTTCGTCGCGGGTCAGATAGACCAAATCGTTTAGATCATCTCGAAGCATCGGGACATTGGTTGGAATCACCACACAATCGAGGCCATAAATCTGTTGGAACTCAAAAGCCTCTGTATCGGCAGTACCCGTCATCCCCGACAGTTTGTCGTAGAGTCGAAAAAAATTCTGGAAAGTGGTGGACGCGAGAGTTTGGCTCTCACTTTGAATCTTCACCCCCTCCTTTGCTTCAATCGCTTGGTGTAATCCCTCCGATAACCGTCGACCTGCCATGGTTCGGCCCGTGTGCTCATCGATGAGAACCACCTGTCCCTCTTGCACAATGTATTCCACATCGCGCTGAAACAGAACGTGTGCACGCAAGCCAGAGTGAACGTGATGTAAAAGCCCCAGGTTAGTCGGCGCGTAAAGCGAGTCATCTCCCTCTAGAAGCCCAGTCTCAATCAACATCGCTTCGACTTTTTCGTGTCCTGCCTCGGTCAACTCGATACTGCGTTGTTTCTCATCGACCGTGAAATCACCCTCTTGTTCTTCTAATTCGGGTGTCAGTTTGGGAATCAACTGATTAATCGCTTTGTAGAGTGCTGAGCTATCCTCCACCGCGCCCGAAATAATCAGCGGCGTGCGCGCCTCATCGATCAAAATCGAATCCACCTCATCGACAATGGCAAACGCGAGCGCACCCTGATTTTTGTCAGACCGACTAAAGGCCATGTTGTCCCGCAGATAATCGAAGCCAAATTCGTTATTGGTGCCATACACCACATCACAAGCATAAGCCGCACGCTTTTCTTCCGGTGTTTGACCCGAACGCACTACCCCCACCGTTAAACCCAAAAACTCATAGAGTGGGCTCATCCAACTAGCATCTCGCTGAGCGAGGTAGTCGTTTACGGTGACCAAATGCACACTGTGATTAGGCAGCGCATTGAGATACGCCGGCAGCGTGGCAACGAGTGTTTTACCCTCTCCCGTGCGCATTTCGGCGATTTTCCCCGCATGGAGTGTCATGCCGCCGATTAACTGCACGTCGAAATGCCGCATATTTAATGCACGCACACCCGCCTCGCGCACCACTGCGAACACCTCAGGTAACAGTTGATCGAGCGTTTCACCCGCGCCAAGCCGGGTGCGAAATTCAGCGGTTTTTGCTCGCAAGCTGTCATCATCGAGCGCCTGCATCGCCTCCTCGAGGCTATTTATGCGGGCGACAACTTTACTCAAACGCTTCAGCTCCCGGTCATTGCGGGTACCGAATATTTTTTTAATGGTAGAGATCAGCATGGCAGTCTCACTGGTCGGTCAAAAGGAAAAACACGAAGAAGCGGCTCGTCAAAGCCTGAGAACGGCTGACTTAGCGGTGAGTCCTTCGGACATAAGACGCCGGATCTACCGCTCTTCCGTGCTTGAAGACCTCAAAGTGGACATGGGGTCCGGTCGACCGGCCAGAACTACCCATTAAGGCAATGACATCACCGCGGCGGACAAGGTCACCTAATTCGACCAGATTTTCTTGGTTGTGTGCATAGCGGGTACTCAAACCATCGCCATGAGCGACCTCGATCATCGTGCCATAACCAGCTTTCACGCCACTCCAACTGACGACGCCACTGGCAACAGCAAGAATGTCGGACCCTTCGCGGCCGGCAAAGTCAGCGCCCGTGTGCCAAGCGCGCTTACCCGATATCGGATCAATACGATTCCCAAATGATGAGGATTGCCACCCCGATCGTATTGGTCTGCCAGCGGGAGTGGATTCCGTTCGCAGTTGCTCGGAGGACAACAAACCGGCCAGCACCTCAAACTGCACTTCCCTGCCGGCAAAAAAATTCTCCAGTGCATCGTACTGCGTGTTGATCTCGAAGACAGTGGGTTCGCTGTCGGCCTGCAATGGCACCGAGGGCCCACCCAATGCCGGTGGCCCGGAGAAATCGAACTCGCCCAACTCGAGCCCCGCCAGTTCGGTGAGATGGTGGCCAAGGGCGTCAAGGCGCGTCATCTGTGTCTGTAACGTCGCGAGACGACGGGTCATGGCGGTCAGCCGCGATTGTGCCTCAACACTCAGTTGCGCCAGTGCTTCTGCTCGCTGAGTGGCTTGCTGCTCGCGCATTGAGATACGAGACGCCTGTTCTGATCGCACACCGCCATCGAATCCGAGCTGATAAGTCGCCGCGACCAGTCCCAGAGGGACGCCGATGACACAGGCAGACAGCAGCAACCATGACCACCTACCCAATTCTAGGGTACGCGATGCGGCATGGCGGTTGAGGAAAATTAACTTCAAGATCGTTTATCGCAATACGGGGTCGAAACTATGCCATTTTCAAGGTTCAAGTGAAACCATTGAACGGCATCCCAAAGCGTCTAAATTGCACTTAAACCAGCTGTAAATTGTGTGGTAGTGGCCAATCTAGGGGCGATTGGCTCGCGTTCTCAAAGATGGCCCACTCCCAACTCTCTTGTTGCGCCAACAATGCACGAACCAGTTGATTATTCATCGCATGACCAGATTTAAAGCCATCGTACTCTGCGATTAACTGATGACCGGCGAGATATAAATCCCCCATGGCATCCAATATCTTATGCTTTACAAATTCATCTTCATATCGCAAACCGCCTTCGTTGAGGATATGGAAATCGTCGATCACGATCGCATTGTCAACGCTCCCACCCCGGGCCAAGCCCCGAGATCGCATGTATTCGAATTCGTGCACGAACCCGAAGGTCCTCGCACGACTGATTTCTCGCACGAACGCCTCGGTGTTCATATCGACAGTAACCCGCCCGGTCTGCTCACGGAAAACAGGATGATCAAAATCAATGGCAAAACTGAGTTTAAAACCCTCGTAAGGATGCAACGACACGGTTTTCTCACCGTCGCTCACGGTAATGCTCTCAGTCACACGAATAAATCGCTTTGCGGCTGACTGCTCACAGATGCCCGCTGTCTGCAGTAAGTAAACAAAGGGGCCCGCTGAGCCATCCATAATAGGGACTTCGGGGGCATCTAGATCGATATAAACATTGTCGATACCCAGGCCACACAGCGCAGAGAGCAGGTGCTCTACGGTCGTGACCCGGGCATCATCGGTACCAAGGCTCGTCGACAGATCCGTTTGATCAACCCAATCGGCCCGGGCGGGGATTTCCCGGGCTGGGGTTAAATCAGTGCGGCGAAACACAACACCTGTATCGACCGGTGCCGGACTCAGTGTCATCGACACCTTGTCACCAGAATGCAGGCCCACGCCCGTCGACTTTATCGACTCTTGTAAGGTTCTTTGCCAACGCATGGCGATTCCCCTGATCTAGAGAGGAAAACCTTACTAGGGCACGTTAATGCAATCCAGCCCTCACGCCCTGATTATTCACATTCATCAGGGCTTTACAGACGATTACCTCCAGTCAATCCGCCTGACGACGCAGAAACGCGGGCACATCGAATAACTGCTCATCCAGACCCTCATCCATTTTCAATGCAGTCTGACCGTCACTCATTGCGCCGACGCGCTGACGCTTGCCGGGAGGTAGATCATAGTCGTCGTAGTCCGCACCCACGCGAGATGGACGCTTAGCGGCGCTGGTATCCACCGCCGTCAGTGCGGGGCGCGCCTCGGCACCACGCAGGCCCGTCGCCACTACGGTCACTTTTAAGGTATCCGTCATCTCTGGGTCGATAACCGTTCCGACCACTACGGTAGCGTCCTCAGAAGCGATATCCTCGATTGTCGCGCCGACCTCAGAGAACTCACCCAGTGAGAGATCTAACCCAGCAGTGATATTCACAAGAATGCCCCGCGCACCACTCAAATCGATATCGTCCAGTAACGGACTATTGATGGCGCGCTCGGCGGCTTCTCGAGCACGATCCTCACCACTGGCAGTGCCTGTACCCATCATCGCCGCACCCATTTCTGACATCACCGTCCGGACGTCTGCGAAGTCAACGTTAACCAAGCCGGGCCGAATAATAAGATCAGCAATGCCCTGCACCGCACCGAGCAGCACGTCGTTTGCTTCTTTAAAAGCATCCAGCAGCGAGGTGTTTTTACCCAGTACCTCAAGTAGCTTTTCGTTAGGGATCGTAATCAGAGAATCGCAATGTTGTGCGATCTCTTTGAGCCCATCCTCAGCGGTGTTCACGCGCTTTTTACCCTCGAAACTGAAGGGTCGCGTTACGACTGCCACGGTAAGAATACCCAGCTCACGCGCTACTTCAGCAACGATCGGTGCGGCGCCTGTGCCGGTGCCACCACCCATACCGGCAGTCACAAACACCATATCAGTGCCATGTAGCGCATCGGCGATTCGATCTCGATCTTCGAGTGCCGCAGCTCGACCCACTTCTGGGTTTGCGCCCGCACCGAGTCCCTTTGTGATACTCGCGCCCAACTGAAGCACCGTTTTGGAGCTAATATCAGAGAGCGCCTGCGCGTCTGTATTGGCACAAATGAAGTCCACACCGTCAACATTGTGATCGATCATGTGACGAACCGCGTTACCGCCGCCGCCGCCCACACCAATCACTTTGATAACGGCACTTTGAGGTGCACTATCTACTAGTTCAAACATCGTTTTCTCCCCGTTTTTAAAAAGACCCCAGACTGCAGAGCCCCGCTAAACCCTTTTTACTTTTTAAAAATGCCGAGCGAACCATTCCTTCACCCGCCCGGCAAAGCTCACGTTTTGTAATGCCAATTCCTGACGCTCCCGAATCCCGCTACGGACCTCCTCTGCTCCATAAAGGAGCAAGCCCACTGCAGTGGCATAAATCGGATTTCGGATAATGTCGTGTAGTCCCCTTGCGTATTGCGGTGCACCCAACCTGACCGGCATATGAAAAATTTCTTCCGCCAGATCCACTGCGCCCTCCATCTTGGAAGTGCCGCCCGTGAGCACCACGCCTGCAGGAATCAATTCTTCATAGCCAGAGCGACGCAGCTCAGACTGAATGAGCGTAAATAGCTCGTCGTAACGCGGCTCAACGACCTCAGCCAGCGATTGTCGTGATAAATCTCGCGGTGGGCGGTCTCCCACGCTAGGCACTTTGATCGTCTCTTCAGCGCCCGCTAGCTGAGGTAGCGCACAGGCGTAGCGGATCTTGATTTCTTCGGCGTGCTGAGTGGGGGTCCGAAGTGCCATCGCAATATCGTTAGTCACCTGATCACCTGCGATTGGAATCACGCCGGTGTGTCGTATCGAGCCATCGGTGAAAATAGCGATATCCGAGGTTCCGCCGCCGATATCAACCAGGCACACCCCTAAATCACGCTCGTCCTCAGTGATGACCGAGTAGCTCGATGCCAATTGTTCGAGGATGACCCCATCCACCGATAAGCCACAGCGCTCTACGCATTTTTCAATATTCTGAGAGGCGTTAACGGCGCAAGTCACTAAGTGCACCTTGGCCTCAAGGCGCACGCCAGACATACCGAGGGGTTCACGAATTCCTGACTGATTATCAATGACATATTCTTGAGGAAGAACGTGGAGAATTTTCTGATCAGCCGGAATGGCGACCGCTTGAGCCGCGTCAATCACCCGATCAATATCTTGCTGAAATACCTCTTGATCGCGTATCGCAACGATCCCATGCGAATTCACAGAACGAATGTGGCTGCCTGCAATACCGACGTACACGGAGTGAATTTGGCATCCCGCCATGAGCTCGGCCTCTTCCACCGCCCGCTGGATAGCGTTCACCGTAGATTCGATATTGACCACCACGCCCTTTTTCATCCCGCGGGAGGGATGGGAGCCGATACCCACTACTTCGATGCCGCCGTCAGGGTCGATCTCTCCCACCACTGCGACCACTTTGGATGTACCGATATCAAGACCTACAATCATATGTTTGCCGTCGTCATTGGCCATCATCCCTCTCCCCTACTTCGTAGTGGCTGCATTGCCAGTGCCGAGTGACCGAATGTCACCGCAGCACCATGCTCGTAGCGCAGATCGATCTTTTCGACCGTCTGAGTTGATAACTTATCGCTCCACAACTGTTTAAAACGGGTAACCCGTCGCAACAGGTCGTTCGCTCCTAATGCAAGTTGCACGCCATTCATCAACTTCAGTGACAGTTGTCCTAATGCATCAATAGACAGTTCATCGATTGTGAGACCCTCTGTTTCAAGCTGCGATGCCAGCATTTGGTAACGTCTTGTCAAAGTCCCCTCGGCGCCCTCTGGACCACTGAGTAATGGCAGATGCTCATACTGACCATCCTGCGTCGCAGCAAAAAAATGGCCCTGATGATTGAGGTAACCGGTATCGCCCCAGCGCGCCAGTGGCCGCTGTTCGACCAGCACCACCTCGATCTCTGCGGGCCACCGTCGGCGCGTATTGACCTTATAAATCCAAGGCAACGACTCCAACTCATCTCGTAAATCGCGCAGATCTGCCGCCATAAAGCCATCAGTAATCCGTGGCGTTAAGCGTGCCTGAATCACATCCGTATCAATATGATGGACGTCGCCACGGACCGTTAGCGTCTTAACCTGCTTCGCCGCCAACGCCGTCACACCTTGATAAAGCCCGACACCTAGCAGGGTCAGCGCGCAACCCAGCACCAGCCGATTGCACCAACGCCTCAGCGTCGATACCGCCTTAGTCGCCGACACAGCGGGCGTTCTGGAGTCAGCTATCAAAGGGTCAGCCTTGCGCATGTCTTACCCCCATACTGTCTGTATAAATACGCGCTAACAGATCTGCTAGGGAGAGTCCTGCGGCCTTGGCAGATAAGGGCACCAGGCTATGCGATGTCATACCGGGAACGGTGTTCACCTCTAGCAAATGCCAGGCTCCCAACTGATCACGAATAACATCGACCCGCCCCCAGACCTCGCAACCCAACGCGTGAAACGCGGACGACGCTAACTGCGCGAGCGCCGCCTCATCCTGATCATCTAAACCGGAGGGACAGAAAAATTGCGTCTCATCAGAGCGGTACTTCGCCTCAAAGTCGTAAAAATCACCTGGGACCTCGATACGGATGCTGGGTAGGGTGCGGTCTCCGAGTATTGAAATGGTGTATTCGGAGCCCTCGATAAATTGCTCAGCCAGCACATCGGTACCATAGGTCACCGCATGCCGATACGCGTCCTGAAGTTCTTTGCCCGTACTTGCCTTGGCCATCCCCAGCGAGGAGCCCTCTAAAGACGGCTTCACAAACACGGTGCCCAAATCAGCAACGACGGCATCCCAATCGCTATTCGCCTCGAGCACTCGGAAATCAGGGGTAGGAAAACCGGCGCCTTGCCAAAGCACCTTGGTCCGTATCTTGTCCATTGAGAGCGCAGAGCCCAAAACGCCGGACCCGCTGTAGGGTAATTGCATGAGGTCTAAGAGACCTTGGATAGTGCCGTCCTCACCGCCTGGCCCATGCAGCAAATTGAAGACAAACGAGACCTCATTTAACCGCGCCATCCAACCCGCCTCAGCGGGATCGATTGGCACAACGTGTACCCCGGTCTCCTCCAAGGCGCGCACAATATTATTGCCGCTCTCCAGCGAAATCGTTCGCTCTGCCGAAGTACCGCCCAAGAGCACCGCAACTGTTTTGCCATCAATCAACGCCTGATTCATGACAACACCTCGAGTGTTTCGGCCTGTGCGAGCGTTGCCGCAAGCCGACCTATATCGCCAGCACCCTGCATCAACAAAACATCTTGATCTTGCAGTACATCAATCAAGGTCGTCGCTAGTCGTGCCTGATCTGAGACGACGATAGGGTCTATTGCGCCAGCCGTGCGGATAGCATTAGCCAAGCTGACAGAGTCAGCACCTTCGATAAACGGCTCACCCGCTGAATACACATCGAGTAAAACGAGTTGTTGACCCTCGCTTAATACCGAGACGAACTCATCAAAATGATCGCGTGTCCGGGTATAACGATGGGGTTGGTACACCATGACAAGTCGCCGACCTGAGAAAGCATCGCGAACTGCCTTTAACGTCACCGCGAGTTCAGTCGGATGGTGTCCATAATCGTCAATCAGTCGTGCTGAACCAGCTGACCACATCACATCACCCAAATCAGAAAAGCGGCGCCCAACACCACTGAACTCCGATAGTCCAACTGCAATAGCCTGATCAGCAATATTGAGCTCAGAGCACAGTGCCGCAGCGCCAGCCGCATTCTGGACGTTATGAAGTCCGGGCATACCAACCGTCAGCATCAAAGGTTCAGCGCCATCGGGTCGAATCAGATCAAAATGACTGCGCAGTCCATCTGCACGATAATTTTCCAATCGATAATCAGCGTCTGGGTGTTGCCCATAAGTCACAACCCTTCGCGTCAGATCAGGTAGCAGATCCTGAACACCGCGGTCATCGAGACACATCACGGCGGAACCATAGAAAGGTAAGTTGTGCAGGAAGCCATCAAACGCTTGGAAATAGCGCGCTAGATCACCCTCATAGTGATCCATGTGGTCCGCTTCGATATTGGTGACCAGCGCCATCATCGGCTGCAGGTGTAAAAAAGAGGCGTCACTCTCGTCGGCTTCGACTACCCAGTAACTTCCCTCACCCAAGGCGGCATTGCTTCCCGTTTTATTGAGCAAGCCACCAATAACAAAGGTCGGGTCTACCCCTGCCTCATCAAGAATAGAAGCGATCAAGCTTGTTGTTGTGGTCTTGCCATGTGTGCCGGCTACCGCAATACCGAAGCGATAGCGCATTAACTCAGCTAACATTTCCGCGCGAGGCACCACTGGAATTCGTGCCTTTTTCGCCGCGATACTCTCGGGGTTATCCTCCGAAATCGCCGCAGACACTACCAACACATCGGCTTGTTGAATGTGTTCAGCTTGGTGACCTATAAACACATTAATACCCAACGAGCGCAATCGCATAATGGCGATACTTTCCGATAAGTCAGATCCTGAAACCGTGTAACCAAGACCCTTGAGGACCTCTGCTATGCCGCTCATACCGGCACCGCCAATACCCACCATGAAGATGTGCTGGATCCGACCCATCGAGGGCGCGGGTGTTGTCGGCTCAATCATTTGCATGAGCCACCTCTTTTAAGACCGCTACCACTTCATCGGTGGCGTTCGCCGCCACCATTGCCAGAGAGCGCCGCGCCATCTCCAGCAAACTTGCAGGCGACTGGATCCATTGCTCAAGACAATCTGCGACGCGCTGCGGCGTCGCGTCGCTCTGTGTCATCATCACAGCACCGCCTGTCGCGGTCAGCACTTGTGCGTTATGTGTCTGGTGATCATCGATCGCGTGAGGTAGCGGTATCAGTAAGGCGGGTGTTCCTGTCGCTGCCAGCTCCGATACCGTCAATGCGCCGGCTCGCGCAATCACCACGTCAGCCCACGCATAAGCAGTTGCCATATCGTCAATAAAATCGTCGCAGCGGCACTGGGAAAATCGACTTCCTTGCCATGCTTCGTCTGCGGCGGACCGGTTCCTCTCGCCACATTGCTGCCAGACAGATATGGATGCTCCCAAACCCTTGACCACTAGACGATCCAACGTCGCTGGTAGAAGTCGATTGAGGGGGGCAGCACCCAGACTGCCACCTAGCACGAGCAGATTCAGTGGTCGCTGTGCAGAAAAGCCTGAAAGTTCGGCTAATCCACTGCGATCCACCGCGTAGAAGTTGGCCCGCACAGGATTACCAACCACCTTGGCGTCGCGCTGTTGCGCAAACTCTCCCGGCAAACCACACAACACACGCATTGCCAAAGGCGCCAACAATCTATTGGTGGTGCCTGCCACCGCATTTTGCTCGTGAATGACCAAGGGTAACCGCGTCAACCAAGCCGCAAGACCGGCTGGGCCAGCCGCATAACCACCCATTCCTAAAACGATATCGGGTCGCAAACGCCTGATAATTTTCACCGATCGCCACAGCCCGCCGATCACCTTAAAAAGACTTTGAGCTCGATTGAAGAGGCTTTTTCCGCGGAGACCCGACACGTCGAGGCAATACAATGGAATACCCGATGCAGGCACAAGTCGGTGTTCGATGCCTCGTTCAGTGCCTATCCAATCAACGGCCCAGCCCTGCTCAGACAAAGCGCCGGCCACGGCGAGAGCAGGATAAACATGGCCTCCTGTTCCACCCGCTGCAATCAAGGCGCGATGTCCATTGTGACGCGTTGACTCGACCGTCATGGCAATCTCCGCGACACGCTTTGATCGGTAAGCTGCTGTGGTCGCAGCTGCTGAGCAATGCGCAGTACGATACCTAGCAGGACACAGTTAATGATCAAGCTCGAGCCGCCATAACTGACGAAGGGCAGCGTCAAGCCTTTAGTGGGCAGTAATCCCGAGCTCGCTCCCATATTGATGAACACTTGACCGGCAAACATGAGGCCAACGCCGAAACAGAGATAAGCCGCAAAACCATCTCCCTCCGCCGCAGCACGCCAACCGGTCTGCATGATGCGCGCGATGAAACCGACGAATAATAAAATCAGTATGATCGCGCCGAATAATCCCGTTTCCTCTGCCCATATCGAAAAGACAAAGTCGGTATGGGCTTCAGGTAAATAAAATAACTTCTGAATACTGTTACCGAGCCCCACACCGAACCATTCCCCTTGACCAAAGGCAATGAGGGATTGCACCAATTGAAAGCCAGCGCCAAAGGGGTCTGACCAAGGGTCTTGGTAAGCGGTGAGTCGCTGTAATCGATATGGCGCACTGAACACCAATACCAAAAAGCCTAACGCCACTGCCGCAAGGAGCGCGAATACGTAAATTAATCGAGCGCCCGCCAGAAACATCATCCCAACTACGGTACCCACAGCAATCACCGTGGCGCCAAAGTCAGGCTCCAGCAGCAGCAAAAGAGCGACGATACCCACAATGAAAATGAGCTTGGCCAGTCCCAGCCAGTGATGGCGCACGGCGTCCTCTTGCCTCACCAAGTAGCCAGCGGTGTAGAGCAGCAGTGCAAACTTAGCAAATTCTGATGGCTGCACCGTTAATGAGCCCAGCAAGGGCAACCATCGCTGGGCACCATTTACCTCGCGACCAATACCCGGCATGAGCACCAAGATGAGTAGTGCAAAGGCGATAAACAGTAACCACGGAGAAAGACGGTTAAATGTTTCAGTGGGAATCATGTACGACAGGAAAGCCGCTGACAGTGCAACCAACAGATAGAGGCTATGACGCTCAGCGTGATGCCATGGATTACCGAAGTTAAAGTCACTGTATTCGATTGATGCAGAGGCAATCGCAACTAAACCAATACTAATCAGTGCCGCACCGAACCCCAGTAAGAGTGGGTCGCCGCTGTATCCCCGCAAGGGCATAGCGCCGCTCATGCTGCCACCCCAAGTGCCGCGACCGCTGACTGAAATTGTTCGCCGCGATCAATGTAATTCGCAAACATATCTAAACTGGCACACGCCGGCGACAACAGTACGATTTGTCCGGGGACTGCTGCGGCGGCGGCCTGATCAACCGCGATTTTTAACGTAGCAGCCTGTGAGAGTGACGGCACATTACTGAGATGGTGGGCGATATCCTGAGCAGCCTCACCGATGACGATCACACCTGCACAACAATCCGACACTGCCTGAGATAAGAGCGAAAAATCCTGTCCTTTCCCCTGACCACCCAAAATCAACCAAATCTTGCCGTCGCTGCTCAACCCTTTGAGCGCGGCGAGCGTTGCGCCAATATTGGTGCCCTTACTATCATCAATAAAATGGACGCCATTTCGCTCAGCCACGAACTGACATCGATGGGGTAGCCCCCGATACGCTTTTGCTGCCGCCACCAGACATGACAATGGCAGCTCCAGCTCGAGGCCTATCGCCAATGCCACCAACACGTTTTGAAGGTTATGTCGTCCGGGAAGCGTTAGCTCAGCACTTTCTACCAGTGGCTCCCATCCTTGGCAAAGCCACTGTGCTCCCTCTACCTCTCTTAAACCAAACTCACCAAGATCAGGCTCACCCAACCGACACCACCTGACTCGAACCTCATCCGATATCAGCGGAACAGTCAGTGGTTCATCACGATTTGCAACGATCTTTTTTGCCCCTCGGAAAATGCGGTGCTTAGCGCGGTGATACTCCTTCAATGAGGGATAGCGATCGAGATGGTCGGCGCTAATATTGAGCACTGTTGCGATCTCTAGGCCTAGCGCCTCGGCACGTTCAAGCTGAAAGCTCGATAGCTCTAGTACGTAGTAATCGGCACCATCAGCCAACAAATCGAGCGCTGGTCTACCGAAATTACCGCCAACCGACGCGGAGATATCGCAGGCGTTCATCATTTCGCCAAGGAGCGCCGTCACTGTCGACTTTCCGTTGGAGCCAGTGATACCGATTACCGGCACCTGAACCGCCTCCATAAACAAATCAATATCACCGCGTATGCGACAACCTCGCGCAGACGCTCGAGCCACTAACGGGTGGTCTAAGGACACCCCTGGGCTCACGATCATTTCGGTCACGTCGTCGGCAAAATCAGGATCCACCTCACCAAATGTGACTGACTGCGGATCCATTTCTGCACAGATTGCGGGATCGCTGGCCATCTCCTGCCGCGTATCAAAAGCCGTGAAGGCGATCCCTTGTTGACGCCACCAACGTGCGACGGACCGACCCGTCATACCTAGGCCGACGATCAACCGTTTTTCAGAGCTAGCAATCATTGTGTTAAGGGTTTGCATTAGCTCACCGCAACTTCAATGTGGCGAGGCCAAACAGCACCAGCATCACCGTGATAATCCAAAACCGAACAATCACGCGCGGTTCGGGCCAGCCTTTCAGTTCAAAGTGATGGTGAATCGGCGCCATACGAAACACACGCCGTCCCGTTAACTTGAAAGAGCTCACTTGAATAATCACCGAGAGCGTCTCGAGTACGAAAATGCCTCCCATGATGAAGAGCACAATCTCGTGGCGGGTGATCACTGCGACGACGCCCAGCGCAGCACCCAGTGCTAAAGCGCCAACATCTCCCATGAAAATCATTGCCGGATACGTGTTAAACCAGAGAAAACCGAGACCCGCCCCGGCGATCGCGCCACAAAACACCACCAACTCACCAGCACCTGATAAGTAGGCAATATTTAAATAGTCAGCGAATTCGACATGACCAGCGAGATAGGCGATCACACCCAGACCCGTTGCCACCATGACAGTTGGCATAATGGCAAGGCCATCTAATCCATCCGTTAAATTCACCGCGTTACTGGATCCGACAATCACAAAATAGCTAAAGGGCACGAACAACCAACCCATTGACCAAGCCACGTCTTTGAAAAACGGCACGTAAAGGTTTGTCTCTGCTGGCGATGTCGCCGTTGACAACAGCAATGCGGTACAAACCAATGCAGCAACCGACTGCCAGAAATACTTCCAACGGGCCGGTAACCCTCTCGTATCTTTTCTGACGACTTTTCGATAGTCGTCAACCCAGCCAATGGCGCCAAACGCGGCCGTCGTCACAACAACGATCCAGACGTATCGATTATCAAGATCAGCCCAAAGAAGCGTCGACCCTAACACCGCCACAAGAATCAATGCCCCGCCCATTGTCGGCGTGCCCGCCTTGACGAGGTGAGACTCTGGTCCCTCGGAGCGAATCGTCTGCCCAATTTGCAAATCATTCAGCCGTGCAATCACGAAGGGGCCCACCAGCATCGAGATCAGCATCGCAGAGCAGGCGGCTAAAATTGCCCTTAACGTGAGGTACTGAAAAACACCAAAGCCCGGATCCAAGAACAGTAACTGCTCACTCAGCCACATCAGCACGACGAGGCTCCCTCTGGTCGCGTCAACCAGTGCACGGTTTTTTCCAGCATCGCGCCGCGGGAACCTTTCACCCAAATAATGTGTTCATCAGGCAAATCAGGAAAAGCCGCCCACAACGCCTGCTGATCGGGGAAATACTGGGCACCCTGTCCAAACGCTTCAGCGGCTGACGCCGCTTCCTGCCCTACTGCCAACAAACAATCGATTCCTGCCGCTTTGGCGTAGCGACCAACATCATGATGTAAGGCATCGCTCGTTGACCCCAACTCCAACATAGGTCCGAGAACGAGCACCTGGTAGGCTGACTCTTGCGCCAACAGATCGATCGCTGCCATGACGGCCGCTGGATTCGCGTTATAACTATCGTCCACCACTTGCCCGCTGGTTCGTCCGACCAATACCGCTCCGCGGCCAACCTCGGGGGCGACTTGAAGTAGCCCGTCCACCGCCGTATCAGGAGCCACTCCCAACTCAATGGCGACTGCTAGTGCGGCGAGTGCATTAATAACCTGCGCTTCCCCAGGCAATCGTAGGCTGACTGGCAAAACCGTTGAGGGGGCGATTAAGTCGAATTGGGTTCCACTCAGCCCGCGGTAGTGAATATTGATTGCGCGGTAATCTGCTTTCTCCGACAGTCCAAAAGTGATTTTTCTGGCGTCACCGGCCTGCTTAATCCATTGAGCAAGCCACGGCTGATCGGCATTGATAATCGCCAGCCCCTCGCCTCCCAATCCCTCGAGTATCTCGCCTTTTGTAACTGCGATCTCATCGACACTCTGATAATTCATTAAATGCGCCGCCGAGGCGTTCAAACACACGGCAACGCTTGGCTGTGCCAACTGGCAAAGGTAAGCAATATCACCCGGCCGCCCCGCACCCATCTCAATCACACCAAACTGATGCGATTCGTTCAGACCGGCCAAAGTGATGGGCACGCCGAGCTCGTTATTTTGATTACCCTGCGTCGCGTGGACAGTCCCGGCTCCGGACAAGGCAGCCGCAATGAGATTTTTAGTCGTCGTCTTCCCGGCACTGCCGGTAACAGCCACCACTGAACCAAGAAAGGCCTGACGTTTCAGCAACGCAAAGTGACCCGACGCCTTCACCACGTCAGACACCACTAGCTGGGGCGTTAACCCCTTAACCTCTCGCTCTGTGAGCACAGCCGCCGCGCCTGCGGCGGTTGCTTCTGGCGCAAAATCATGGCCATCAACCTGAATCCCCTCAATGGCCGCAAATAAATCCCCGGGCTGGGTCAATCGGCTGTCAATTGCCAGTCCTTGAAGCGGAACAGACTCACCAATTAGTTCGCCATTGGTTCGCGTTGCTAACGCTTGTAATGCCACCGAAACCATCAGGCAGCCCGCCTTTGTGCCAGATAATGATTGGCGCATTGCACATCGGAGAAGGCTATTCGATCGCCTGCAATCTCCTGATAAGTCTCATGCCCCTTGCCGGCTATTAAAACGGTATCACCGGCAGCGGCCTCAGCAATAACCCGCGCAATAGCGGCTGCTCGATCAACCTCTACTAGCGGCGCCGCGCCTCCACAGCCCATCAAAATATCCTGAATAATGGCCTCCGGTGGCTCGCTCCTGGGATTGTCGCTCGTTACAACGACGCGATCCGCTAAACGAGACGCTACCGCCCCCATCTCCGATCGCTTACCGCGATCCCGGTCTCCACCGCAGCCAAACAAAACCCAAAGACAACCCTGCTGCCGCGCTTCGGAAACCGCCATAATGGCGCGATGAAGCGCATCGGGGGTGTGGGCGTAATCAATCACAACCGTGATGTCAGACGCCGCTTCGATCGGCTCAAGACGACCCGGAACGGGTTTTAATTGATTGGTGACCGCAACAATCTCAGTAAAAGGCACTCCTAGCGAGGCGGCCGCCACGATCGCCACTGTTAGGTTGAATGCGTTAAATCGGCCGGCGAGCAATGATGTGATCTGCGCGTCACCCCAAGGCGTTCGCAGGGTGAATGCCAACGGCGCGACATCGGTGATCCCAATCAGCACATCTGCTGATTCATCACTAAACGAAATACCGATACTCCCACGATCCCAGATATCAGTCTGAGACGATAAAAGGCTGTCATCGGCATTAAAAATTTGCACTGAGGAAGCAAAGTCGCGGAACAGCTTGAGCTTTGATTCACAGTAGGCTTCCATCGAATGATGGTAATCAAGGTGATCGCGGGAGAGATTGGTAAACACCGCCACATCAATGGCCAGGCCATCGAGTCGACGCTGATCCAGCGCGTGACTCGACGCTTCCATGGCGACGTAATCCACGCCCGCATCCCGCCAAACACGCAGCTGCCGATGTAACGTAATACAGTCGGGCGTCGTATTGCGCACCTCTGTCGGTGGACCGGCCAGTCGCGATCCAAGTGTGCCAATGGAACCTGCTTGCAACCCAACTGCCTGTAATAACTGACGGGTCAACTCTACGATTGACGTCTTACCGTTTGTACCAGTGACCGCCATCACTTTTAACTGACGAGACGGTGAGTGATAAAAGCGGTCGACGAGCGAGCCGATCCGCTCCTTTAAATCAGTGACCGCGATCACTCGATCGTCATCAGGTAATTCCCGACCATCGGCCTCTGCCAATACCGCCCCAGCACCCTGCTTCAAAGCGGTATGGATAAAATCTCTGCCGTCGCGTTCTGCCCCCGGGACCGCAACAAAAATCATATTGGGCTGAACTTCACGACTATCTAACGTCATATTGTCCAGCAACACGTTGGACAGCGTGTGATCCGCCAGTAAATCTCGCAGCCCCATCATTGTTGCGCTCCACGATACGCAGCGACCAATGCGCCCGCTGAGGAGCGATCTGGCTGCGCATTGTGTATTCGCAGCACTTCCTCCGTGATCCTTGAATAAACGGGCGCGGCAGCTAGACCGCCGCCATAGTGATCGCCCCGAGGCTGGTCAATTAAGATCGTCGTGACATAGCGTGGCTTCTTCAGCGGCGCGACACCCACAAAGAGGGCAACGTACTGATCATCCAAATAGCCTGTCTCGCCAACTTTATGCACCGTTCCTGTCTTACCGCCCACCGAAAAACCGGGGACTTGCGCCAAGGTAGCGGTACCACCAGAACCCGTAACACGACCGAGCACCTGCAACACATCTTGAGCCACCTGAGCATCAACTACGCGCTGCCCAACCGGCAATGTCTCGCGTTCTTGCTTCAGCAAAGTCAGTGGCTGCTTAACGCCATCATTAGCCAAAATCGAATAGGCCTGCGCCAACTGAATGGGCGTCGCATTCAAACCGTAACCAAAGGCGAGCGTGACTTTTTCTATTTCACTCCAATGCGCCATGCTTGGCAGAGAGCCCGCCCGCTCGCCCGGAAAGCCGGTACCAGTTTGCGTTCCGAAGCCGAACCTGAGCAGCACATCCAGAACGGCTTCGTGACCGACAGCTTGGGCGAGTTTGGTGACCCCTACCTGACTCGACTTCTCGATGATTTTTGAAACACTGATCTCACCATAATTACGGGGATCATGGAGCATTTTACGACCCACTCGGATACGGCCAGGCGCCGTATCAACGAGGCTGTCAATCGTAAATTGCCCACTTTCCAGCGCTGCAATGAGCGTCAGCGTTTTGATTGTTGAACCCGGCTCATAAACATCAGTCAGAGCACGATTACGGGCCGCACTGTAATCAAATGCCTCGCGGTTATTAGGGTTAAAAACAGGGTAATTACTGACGGCAAGGATCTCCCCCGTCCAAGCGTCGACCGTGATAGCGGAGCCTGCGACGGCGCCCGTCTCTTTCATTGCTCGCTGCAACTCACGGTGCTGAACATACTGCAGGCGCAAGTCTAAGCTCAGAGAAAGCGCCTTGCCGGGGCGCGGCTTGGTGATCAAGCCGACATCACGGACTGCTTCGCCATGCAGATCTTTTATGAAACGCTTCTTACCGGGAACGCCCTGTAGCCACTGCTCAAATGCCAGCTCGATGCCAGCAATGCCTTCGCCATCTACATTGGTCAAACCCAGCACCTGAGCGGTTACCTCTCCGGCGGGGTAATAGCGTCGATACGCTCGCTCACCCCGAACGCCAGGAAATGCTTCTTGGAGTATCTGGCGTGCAAAATCTGGGGCTTGATGCCTCGCCAAATACATGAAGTGCTTATTGCCGTACAAAGCGAGCTTGTCTTTTAGAATCGCCCCGTCGATCCCAAGCAGTGCGGATAACTCTTCGAGCCGCGGGCTATCCTTTAACTGCTGTGGATTCGCCCACAGCGATACCACTGGTGAACTGATCGCGAGAGGCGTGCCATGTCGATCCTCAATTAACCCCCGATAAACGGGAATCTCGGCGGTGCGAACCGTTCGCATGGCACCCTGCTCACGCAGAAAAGCAGCGCCTTGTCCCCCGTCTGTAACTTGAAGCATGACCAGTCTACCAATCAATACTCCGGCTAAAGTCATCAGCAAGCAGCAGATAAAGAGGTAGCGCCACCGCGTTGCTGCCGGATACACGGTCTTCATGGCTCCACGACCGAATAAGATAAACTGACATCAGGAGTCGTCATCGACAGCGTGTCGGAAGCGATTCTCCCGACACGGTGGGGCGCCGCCCACGTATTCATCTCGAGCAAAAGGCGGGTGTACTGCTCTTGCAGTTGCCAGCGCTGCAACTCAAGTGACTGTAATTGCGCATAGCCATCCCTTACCTGATGCGTACTAGCCACCAATCCAAGACTCGAAACCAGCAAAAGCAACACAAGCATGACCAGCAATATCGAGTTAGGTGCCGGGAAGCGATTCATCAGAGGCGCTCCGCAATACGCATAACAGCTGACCGGGATCGAGGGTTCTGGGAGATTTCCGTCGATGTCGGCATCACTGCCTTGCCAATCTGCCGCATCAGACCCGGATATTCGCTATGACGAATTGGCACGCCCGGCGGCAACTGCGGCCCTCTGACGGCTGAGCGAATGAATCGCTTAACGATGCGATCCTCTAGGGAATGGAAACTGATCACCACCATTCGCCCGCCAGGCGAGAGCGCCAGCAAGATGGCCTGCAAGGCTTCGCGAAGCGCGTCTAGCTCGCCGTTAACATGCAATCTGATGGCTTGAAAACTGCGCGTCGCTGGGTGCTTATGTTTTTCCCACTTTGGGTTGGCGGCAGAGACCACTTCAGCCAATTGCCCTGTTCGCCGGATGGGCTGCTCACTTCGCGCGGTCACAATCGCATTCGCAATCCGTCTGGCAAAACGCTCTTCACCCAATTCACGAAGCACCGTCGCGATTTCAGACGCCGGCGCCTCAGCCAACCAATCTGCTGCAGAACACCCCTCGTCTGGATTCATTCGCATGTCCAAGGGACCATCGTGGGAAAAACTGAATCCACGCTCAGGGTCATCTAGCTGCGGCGAAGACACGCCGAGATCTAACAAAACACCCTGCAAGCTTGCAGGCTCCACATGCTGACTCAGCGCTCTAAAGTTTACCGCCTTGAAAGTAAATCGCTGGTCGCGCTTCGCTAATTGCGATGCCTTCTCTACCGCGGCTGGATCATGATCTAATGCCATCAACGACCCTTGCGGAGATAGCGCGTCAAGGATACGAGTGCTGTGCCCGCCCCGGCCGAAGGTTCCGTCTACATACACTCCGTGCGGCGATACCATCAGTGCCCCAATGACCTCCTCGAGCAAAACCGGTAAGTGCTCCCGGTCCATCAAAGATTAAGCTGCATCAGCTCCACTGGAAGCTCCCCTTGGGGGCCCGGTGACAGCGCAGCTTCGCATTCCCTCTGCCATAACTCTTCTGACCACAACTCCAGCTTGTTACCCTGCCCAACCATCACTGCGCGCTTTTCAAGATGCGCATAGTCTCGGAGCGACGGGGGGACTAAAACGCGACCATTGCTATCCAGCTGCAAATCACTGGCGTAACCCAACATCAGTCGCTGAAATCGTTTTACCGCAGGGTTGAGTGCTGGCAGTGCCTGCACGTCTCGCTCAATGCGTTCCCATTCGGGCAGTGCATACATCACCAGACAGGGAGTTTGAGTATCGACGGTGATCACAATGTGCCCATCACTTAACACCGCAAGCGATTCACGTTGCCGCGCAGGCACCGCCATTCGTCCCTTGGCATCAAGATTGATGGACTGAACCCCTCGAAACATACTGTCCATTACCTCCACTGAATTACCACAAAATGGGGAATTTACCCACTTTGCACCACATTTCACCACTATACGCCTGAGGAAAGTGCTGGGTCAACGGTGTGAAAGCAAAAATTCTCGGTTTTTCAGTGCCTTAGAGACAATCTGGCAGGCGAGTCAAGTCCCGATCCGTAATGAGAAATAAACGTTAAAACAGACTGCTAAACCAGCATGCGAGGTTTGAGTTTAGGTTATATGCTTTATTTTTGAATTTATTTTTTTTGTTATAACTAAATGGTATTCAGCGGGGCGGCACCGCGCAGCCTTTGTGGTATCACCGGGGGGAAGGGAAGCCCCCCAAGTGGGGGGCATAATGAGTTGGTCGATAAGCCGGGTTCTGTCTTGGACGATCATTCATCTGCGACGAACGTCACCGTTCGCCTGAAGCGACCTACCCGAATCCACCGAGGGTCACGGTATCGGATTCCTATTTGGTCTTGCTCCGGACGGGGTTTACCATCGCCACGCTTGTTACCAACCGCGCGGTGCGCTCTTACCGCACCTTTTCACCCTTACCTGCAAGCAGGCGGTTTCCTTTCTGTTGCACTTTCCGTAGGCTCGCGCCCCCCAGGCGTTACCTGGCGTCCTGACCCGTTGGAGCCCGGACTTTCCTCTGCCATCACGACAGCGATCGTCTGACCCACTCGGGGCAGAGGTTACCGATTAGCGCAAGGGCTCGCAACCTCAGACTGCAGCATCTTACTTTTTATCCAAGATAGCCTGGTATAGAACTCGCACAGGTAACCCTGTCACATCGGCCACTACAGCAGCTGCGCGCCGCGGCGGAAGCTCCCTCGCGAGCCGATCCAACAGTGCCTCGACCTCGGCACTGAACTGGACCGCCTCACTATCACAACCCCGAATCACCAGCACCATTTCGCCCCGCTGCTGATTCGCATCATCGCGCACAAACGTTTGTAACTGTGACAGGGAGCCGCGGTAAATCGTCTCGTGGGCCTTGGTCAGCTCCCGACACAGTGCCGCCTGGCGATCTCCAAGCTCGACAATCAACGCGTCGAGGGTGTTGAGCACGCGACGCGGCGCCTCAAATAATATCAGCGTTGCTTCAAGCTGCTTCAATGCTTTTATTCGCGCGCCACGTTGCCCTGCCTTTACTGGAAGAAAGCCCTCAAAATAAAACCGGTCAGTCGGCAACCCAGCGGCACTGAGCGCTGCCGTCATGGCACTGGCGCCCGGTATCGGGATCACCTGGAATCCCTGTTGCTGGCAGACCTCCACTAGTTTGTAACCCGGATCAGAGATAAGGGGAGTTCCCGCGTCGGATATCAATGCCACCGTTTTACCCTCCTGAAGATGTCGCAGCAGCCGCTCCGTTTGCGCAGCGGGACTGTGATCGTGGTAACTCACCATCGGGGTATCAATTCCAAAATGCCGCATGAGCTTAGCTGAGTGACGAGTATCCTCCGCGGCGATAACGTGAACGGTTTTCAAGACCTCCAACGCGCGTAATGTGATGTCGTCCAAATGGCCTATGGGTGTGGCAACAATATAAAGACAAGCGTGCACTGGGTAAGACTCCTGATCGGGCCACCGGCGCCCGCTTAAGGCTATACTGCCCCGATGCGCGCTATAGGTCACCCTCAACCCCTCAGTTTCGCTGGCAGCCACGCCAGTCGGCACCCGCTCCTGCAGCTCGCTTTTGCGGCGTTACTGCTGACTCTCGTCACTGCCTGCTCAACGCCGACGCGCGACACACCGGCGTTACCTGTGACAACTGACGCGGTCGAACGCACGCCAGAGCCGCTAGAGGGAGAACAGCTGAGGCTCGATACCATTGCACGCCTATCGACCCTTGCTAAAACAGAATCTCTGCTCGTTGCCCAGCATGAGCGTGATCAACTTTCACTCAATAATACCGGCGCCTCAACACTCATCGCCGTCGATAGCCGACTTGCCTGGTTATCTGGCGATGTCATATTAGCCGATCAACTACTGCAAAAGCTGAAAAATGGGAATACCGCAGCGATTGATTTTGCGCTCGAAGAGCAGACAGCGCATGCAGCGCTGTCGGGACAATGGCTTCTCGCGGCCGCGCTCCTATTTGAAAAAGCCCAGACCCCAGCACAACAGCGAAACGCCTCGGCTAACAGCGATCGACTATTCGGCTACCTTATTCGCGTAACGGACAGCGCGCTGTCAGCCGAACTCAAAAAGTCTCGGGATCCTGACTGGCGCGCTTGGCTGGCAATGCAATTGGCTTACCGACAGGGACCCCAGGCGCTGGCAGCCTGGCAAAGCACTGCCGGAAATCGACCGCAGACCCCCGCCGCTCCAAGCCACCTCACGGCCTGGTTAGACGCGCCGCCCATAGAGCAGATTACACTCATCCTGCCTCTTGATGGCTCATTGCGAACAGCCGGCGAGGCCGTGGCGGACGGCGCCATCAGTCAGCTGTACCAATCCTATCCAGATCCCGCCATCAGGCCGCAGCTGACGGTACTGAACGTGGCGCACTATGCTGATCCACGTGCCGCCTACGCTGCAGCCGTCGCCAGTGGCGCCAATATGGTGCTGGGGCCGCTGACCAAATCGGATGTCGCATCACTGCAGCAAATCAATGCACTACCCGTTCCGGTCATTGCCCTCAATCAACCCGAAGTACAAACAAATCAAGCGATTGCTCAACCCGGCTGGACTACTTTTAGCCTCGCTCCCGAGGACGAGGCACGTCAGATTGCCGACCAAGGCTTCGGTGACCAGTGTCGCAACGCGATCGTGATGGCTGCCCCTAACGATCGTGGGCTGCGCCTGCTAACGGCCTTTGAGGCCCAGTGGGCACATCACGGCGGAACAATACGTGGCAAATTAGTCGTCGAGCAACGAACCGCCGCTAATAAAGCGATGGGGGAATTACTGGGCTCGGGCTCAAGTGATCAACGCATTCAATCTGTAGAGCAGGCATTCGATATTCCGGTTGACGCGAGGGGTCGCGGCAGGAGTGATTTTGAGTGTATCTTCATGCTCGCTCCAGATCCTGTGACGGCCCGGTCCTGGAGACCCTTGCTGGTCTTTCACATGGCGGGGGAAGTGCCTGTCTATGCTACCTCTGCTATCAATGATGGCGCTATCAACACGCGAAACCGTGACCTCAATGGCGTGGTCTTTTTAGAAACCCCAGCGATGCTACCCCCCAGCCCGGCCGGTCGACTGGGAAGACTGCGGGCACTGGGTCGGGACGCGCTCGTGATGGCGCAGCACTGGCAGCAAGCACTCACCACTGAAAACTGGATTATCAAAGGCCAGACTGGATTGCTCCGACGCAGAGCCGACGGATCGATCGCAAGAGCACTTGACTTGGCCACCTTTGATGACGCAGCAGTACACGCTCTTCAGCTACCCTAGCGGCACACGCACACGCGGAAAGCGCAGTGAAAAACCTCGGTCAAATTTGGGAGCGCGACGCTGAGCGGTTCTTGCTAACACAAGGCCTCGAGTTACTGACTCGGAACTTTTTAACCACTAGTGGCGAGATCGATCTCGTCATGCGCGATCACAATACGATCGTATTCGTCGAAGTGCGCTTCCGAAAAATATCGCGTTTTGGTGGTGCCATCCACAGCATTAGTCGACGAAAGCAATCTTGTGTGATGCGGTCCGCCAGTCAATTTTTGCAACAATATCCACAGTGGTCCAATCACCCTTGTCGCTTTGACGTAATCGCTTATGATGGGAGTGCGGCGAGAGCAAATCCACGCTGGGTTCAGGCCGCTTTTAACTGATTCGTTTTTGTATCGACAAGCGGAAGACCTGTGGACGTTTACCCTAGCATTGCCAGCTTTTTCCAAAGACACCTGGAAGCGTCGAGCTTGGCGGTGGATGCCATTGCCGACACACTCGGTGACGCCATTGAACTGTTGACGCAAGCTATCCTTGCCGATCGAAAACTATTCAGTATCGGCTTAGGCGCGGATCGCGCTAGCGCAACCGCACTGACCAGCCTGCTACAACACGGCATATTGCGGGAACGTCCTAGCCTACCCGTGGTAGAACTCGCGACACACCAGATCGAATCTACCGAGTTGGGCGTGGGCTGGGTGAGCCAGCAACTTCAAGCGCTTGGCCAGGCCGGTGATGTCGGCGTGGTATTCGCCGCTACCTTACAAGAGGCAGCCATCCAACGGCTGGCGCTAATGGCAGAGCAAAGGCAAGTCGCGCTGATCTGGATAGGCAACCGAGGCCCCGGGATCAGCGTCAATTTAGCGCAGGAATCAATCGAAACAACACTGGCGGTAAACCACACTCTGGCCGTCTGTCTTGCCCACTTAATCGACACCCATACCTTTGGCCCTATGGAGACCTGAATCATGTTGATATCGCGACTCACACTGCGACCAACCCTCCCCCTTATCCTCGCGCTGTGTGCTGCGTCTGCGGTGCTCAGTGGTTGCGGTACGATCATGTCAAGCGCGGGTGCAGGCCCGATCGAAGAAGACCCAGGAGAACGCACTTTTGCCCAACAGATGGCGGATGAAAGCATCGAAACCAAAGCGATGGTCAACATCAACGCAGCCGATGAAGCCTTTGATCAGGCGCATCTCAGCGTCGTCTCTTACAATGGTTTTGTCTTATTGGCAGGCCAGGTACCGTCTGAGGCACTCAAGACACTGGCCTCCGATGTCGCCCGCGAATTGGAAGCCGTCCGGCGCATCTACAATGAACTCGAGGTAGGTCCAGCGACCAGTGCGGGCACCCGCACCAATGACACGTGGATTACCACACAGGTCAAATCAAAGTTACTCGCCAGCTCGGATACGCCGGGCAGACGCGTTAAGGTGGTCACCGAAAATGCGGTTGTCTATCTGATGGGGTTAGTGACTGCCGCCGAGGCTGATCGCAGTGCATTAGAAGCTGCCGAGGTGAAGAGCGTCGCGCGAGTCGTGCAACTGTTCGAAATTATTACTACCCCCGCTATTTGACAACTTTGAGGCTAGGGCGACCACGCCCTGCAGGCGGCTCCGGAGGCTCGTCTGGCGTCTCAACCTCGTCGAAAACCATGCCTTGGCCATTCTCGCGCGCATAGATACCGAGGATCGCCGGGGTAGGCACTACAATATCTGTGGCAACGCCGCCGAATCGGCCGTTAAATGTCACGAGGTCGTTACCCAGCTCCAATCCAACCACTGCATTGGGCGATATGTTGAGTACGATCTGCCCATCCGTCACGTAAGCTTGGGGCACGTTTACCCCGTCATAATGAACGTCGACTAACAGATGCGGCGTGCAGGCATTATCAATAATCCACTCATAGATAGCGCGGATGATATAAGGGCGGCTAGAGGTCAAAAGAGCATGCGGCCCTATGGACGCATCTCTCGTTCTTGAATGGTAAGGCTTTCCTGAAACGCCTCGCGTTGGAACAACCGCTCCATATAGTCAAACAGGGGCTTTGACTGCTTGCTGACCCGTATGTCCACGCCCAAAGCGGGAAGCCGCCACAGTATGGGCGCAACGCAGCAATCCACCAACGAAAACTCTTCGCTCATGAAAAATGGCTTTTCAGCGAAGATGGGCGCCACAGCCATCAAACTCTCTTTCAGTTCCTTGCTCGACTTAGTCACGACGTTGTCACTGCGCGAAGACTGGATGGCATCCACCAATGTGGCCCAATCTCGCTCAATGCGGTAAACAAACAATCGGCTCTCGGCACGCGCCACGGGATAGACAGGTAGCAACGGGGGATGGGGGAAACGCTCGTCGAGGTATTCCATCATCACTTTCGATTCGTACAACACCAGTTCTCGATCCACCAGTGTGGGCATGCTGCTATAGGGGTTCAACTCGCTCAGTTCCGGCGAAACCGCACCATTCTCAGACTCGACCAACTCAACGGTCACCCCCTTCTCTGCCAATACCAGGCGGACGCGATGGCTGTAATGGCAAGTGTTATCGGAGAACAAGGTCATGGAGGACCGCTTGGAAACGATCCCAGAAGCATCATCAGGCATGTGTATTCAACTGATTAAAGGAGGGGCGTAGTCTACCACTCAAACGGCGGCAAAAAACGTCCCTCGGTACTTTGAAGGGTTTTAGTGCACGTCTTTCCAATATTCTCGGTTCAATAACCAAGCAAAAATGAAAAATAACGCCAAAAACAACAACACGTAGGTCCCTATACGCAATCGATCTGCCTTATACGGCTCGGCGGTATAAGCGAGAAAATTAACCAGGTCATACATGGCACCATCAAATTGCTGTGGCGTCATCACACCCGCGGCCGACACTTCTACCGTCTCACAATGCGCCGCTTTATCGGCAGGTTGACCTTGTGCATCCATGCAACTCGTTAAGCCCTGCAGTTCCATCAACACATGGGGCATGCCAACGTTAGGATACACGCGGTTGTTAACGCCATAAGGTCTTTGCTCATCTCGATAGAAAGCACGGAGGTAGGTGTAAAGCCACTCGGGCTGTCGCGCACGAGAGATTAGCGACAGATCTGGCGGCGTGGCACCGAACCACACCTTAGCATCGCCCTTATCCATGCTGTTGGTCATTAACGAACCCATCTTAATCTCAGGATCAAAGACCAGGTTTGCCTTGTAGAGATCCTCAGGAATACCCAGATCGCGCGCTACCCGATTGTGCCGCGAGTATTGTAATGAGTGACAGCCCATACAGTAGCTCGCATAGAGCGCGGCCCCACGTTGCAAAGAGGGTTGGTCAGTCTGATCGGCCTCGAACGCATCACAAGGTATCGTGCCGCACTGGTAAGCGGACTCCGCTCCCACTACTTTCAACGGTAAAAAAGCCAGCACGCCGATCAACGCTAAGGTTGCCATACTTTGCCACACGTTCATCCCCCCATTCATCGTGACACGCTCAGGTTCAGGCTTAGTGCGATCGAGTTTTGACCACCAAGGCATAGCGAGGAAAAACAGGAAGTAGAAAATAGTGCAGATTTGCGCCAGCACTGTCCGCTCTGGGGTTGGGGACTTCACACCCAAAACACCCAAAATGATGAACGAGGCCACAAACAAGAGCAACATCACCCGATTCAACATACCGCGGTACCGCCAAGAACGAACTGGGTTTCGATCAAGCCAAGGCAGGGCGAAAGGAATCACAACCGAAGCGGCGAAGAATACAAAACCCCAAAACTTGTCTGGCACCGCGCGCAACACTGAATAAAACGGTGTGAAGTACCAGACCGGCGCAATGTGCGCGGGGGTCTTTAGCCCGTTAGCCTCTTCGAAGTTGGCAAACTCTAAAAAGTATCCAGACATCTCTGGCGCGAAGAAAATCACGGCGCAGAAAAAGAACAGAAAGACCGCAATCCCCTGCACGTCGTGGACGGAGTAATAAGGATGGAACTTAATGCCGTCTAGCGGTATACCGTTTTCGTCTTTGGTCTTCTTGATCTCAACCCCATCTGGGTTATTCGAGCCCACTTCGTGTAACGCCAGGATATGCAACACCACCAAGGCTAACAAGACGATGGGCAAGGCCACCACATGTAAAGCAAAGAAACGATTAAGCGTAATACCGGACAACAAATAGTCGCCTCTGATCCAAGTCACAATGTCTTCACCGATGACCGGTATCGCGCCAAACAGCGAAATGATCACCTGTGCGCCCCAGTAGGACATTTGCCCCCAAGGCAGGACGTATCCCACGAAGGCCTCCGCCATCAACACGATAAAGATCATCATGCCGAAGACCCAAATTAACTCTCTAGGCTTCTTGTAGGAGCCGTACATCAGTGCGCGCATCATATGCAGATAAACCACAATGAAAAATGCCGACGCTCCGGTTGAGTGCATATAACGTAGCAGCCAGCCGTAATCGACATCTCGCATGATGTATTCGACCGAGGCAAACGCCTCTTCTGAGGAGGGCGTGTAATTCATGGTCAACCAAATGCCAGTCAGTAACTGATTCACCAATACCAGCAACGAGAACACACCAAAGAAGTACCACAAATTAAAGTTCTTGGGCGCGTAATACTCAGCCATATGAGTATTCCACGTCCTAGTCAGTGGCAGACGAGCATCAATCCAAGAAACCAGACCTGTCAGTGCCTTTTCCATTAGACTGCCTCCGCGTCAACGCCAATCACTAGCACGTTGTCGCCTTCAAAAGAGTAAGGGGGAACTTCTAGATTAGCCGATGCAGGCACACCTTTGTAAACCCGGCCCGCCAAATCGAACTTGGAGCCATGACAAGGACAGAAAAATCCGCCGAGCCATTCCTCGCCACCCATGTCGGCCGCGCCAACTTCAGGCCGAAACTTTGGCGCACAGCCTAGGTGAGTGCAGAGTCCCACAATCACCAGCAGTTCTTCGTTAAGCGCTCGGGCTTCGCCTGAGATGTAAGCAGGTTGTGCCGACGCCTCCGACAGGGGATCTTTCAGATCACCATTGAGCGTTGCCAAATCCGCCACTTGCTCGGCTGTGCGGCGCAGCACATAAACAGGCTTACCGCGCCACTCGACGACCACCATTTGCCCTGGCTCTATGCCGCCGATATCGGCACGGACCGGCGCTCCAGCCGCTTTGGCTTTCTCCGATGGGTTCCACGAACCTAAAAATGGCACCGCAACGCCCGCAACACCGCCGACCCCTACCGCCGAAGTCGCCGCAGTAAGAAACCGCCTGCGGGTCTGGCTGTGATCGCCTGTCGTATCGTGAGCTTCAGTTGTATCGGTCATGCTTGGACGTCTCCCGTGTTACCGCTGACCCACTCCGCGGGTCAGAACACGCTTGAGTGAGCGGTGAATCAAGATAGTTAGTACGTATTGCGCGCGAAGTGTAATGCTCACTCCGGCTACCAGCAAGTCGAAATACGAATCGGCGGCCCGACAAGATCAGTGTCTTTTGCGCTCAAATGCGTTTTTCGCACCCACGCTAAGCTCGCCTCGCCATTTAGCGGGCATTTGTCTGATCACAGCGTGACTGGGCAACGACCTGGCGTATTTAAATCGTCCACGCACCACATAGACTGCTCGGTATGCTGGCAACAACCATCCTCTGACTCAATCTCCCAGCAAAAAAAAACCGACACAGGTGCCGGCTTTCGAACGAAATGGCGAAATCCTTATCGCTTGGAAAATTGCGGACGACGTCGCGCCTTGCGCAGGCCCACCTTCTTGCGTTCGACTTCTCTTGCGTCTCGCGTGACGAAACCGGCTGCGCGAAGCGCACCTCGAAGACTTTCGTCATAATCTAGCAGCGCGCGCGTCAATCCATGCCGAATGGCACCCGCTTGACCAAAGCTCCCTCCGCCACATACCGTCACATTGGCATCAAAACTTGCGGCGTTCTCGGTCAATTCAAGGGGCTGTCGAACGATCATACGCGCAACTTGACGACCGAAATACTCGTCAACAGGACGCCCATTCACCGTAATGTTGCCGCTACCTGAGCGCAGAAATACGCGCGCGGTGGAGGTCTTTCGTCGACCCGTTCCGTAATACTGTGCGGTTGCCATTATAGTCTCCTCAGATCGTCAGTGGCTGCGGCTGTTGCGCCGAGTGCGGATGCGCAGGACCCGCATACACCTTAAGTTTTTTCAGCATTGCGCGGCCAAGTGGGTTTCTGGGCATCATCCCTTTCACCGCACGCTGAATGACGCGCTCAGGGGCGCGCTCAATCACCTGATCAAAGCTCGCCGCCTTGATGCCACCTGGGAAACCAGTGTGGTGATAATACATCTTGTCTGTTCGCTTCGCGCCGGTCACGCGGATTTTCTCACAGTTAACCACTACCACGTAGTCACCCATATCCATGTGGGGGGTGTACTCTGGCTTATGCTTGCCACGCAAGCGATGCGCTATCTCAGTTGCAAGACGGCCGAGTGTTAAATTCTCAGCATCCACAACGAACCAATCGTGGTGAATGTCGTCTGCCTTGGCGCTATATGTTTTCATGCCGGAGTCTCAAGGGCGGTATCAAAGGAGCGCGGATGTTACTGGACTGCTTGAGCCCTTTCAATAGTTATTTTGTCGCCCTGCGCCTAAGGTCTATGCTCAGCCCGCAGGTATTCGTGGGTGCGCATCTCTTGCAGCCTAGACACGGTTCGCTCGAACTCAAAACGCAACCTCACACCGCTGTAGAGGTCCTCAGGCGCACAGGCTGCGGTAGCGATCAATTTGACATTGCGATCGTAAAACTCGTCAACCAAGTTAATAAAACGCCTGGCGGCGTCCTCTTTGTCGCCGGTTAACACTGGAATTTGCTCAACCAATATCGTGTGATACTCCCTTGCCAGCTCGACAAAATCAGCAGCACTGCGCGGCTCATCGCACAGCGTCGAAAACGTAAACCAAGCAATCCCTGGCGCCGTATCGATGAGTTGCATGCGGCGTTGATTGATCTCCAACCACTTTGAAGCGCTTTCCTGCGACGCTGACCCCACTGCGGATTCGGCAACAGCCTGTCCGCCCAAGGAAACAAAATAACCGGCTAGCGCCTCGTGTGCAGCCTGATCATGTGGGGTATGCCACAGCGCCGCTCTCTGCAACGTCCGAAATCGATAATCAGTTGGCGCATCCAGGTGAACCACCTCTAAGTGACGCTCAATCAGGGCAATAGCAGGCAAAAACCGAGCCCGCTGAAGTCCATCACGATACAGCTCACTCGGTGGAATATTGGACGTTGCCACCAAAGTGACACCGCGTTGGAATAACGCCTCGACTAAACCCGCAAGAATCATGGCATCGCCGATATCGCTGACAAAAAACTCGTCAAAACACAGCACGAGCGCCTCGTCTGCGATTTCGTCAGCAACCCGTTCCAAGGGGTTCTTTACGCCGCTGAGCGCAGCCAGCCTGCCGTGCACACGCTGCATGAACCGATGAAAGTGAACTCTTAGCTTGCGTGGCCAAGGCAAGCAGTCGAAAAAACTATCGACCAATAGCGTTTTTCCTCGACCCACACCGCCCCAGACATACAGCCCGCGCTCCGGCTCCCGAGTCCGACCCAGCCGCCGGGCAGCCTGCGCCCAGATCTTCTGGTCAGTCTCATGGCGTTTTAACAGGCGCTCATAAAGGTCGTTCAGACGATCGATCACCTCAGCTTGGGCTGCATCTTCTAACAACTCGCCGGCCGCCAGCGCGAGTTGGTAATGCTGTAAGGGAGATAAATCGTGTGGCATTTCCACCATAAGCCCGCTGAGAGCCCCTATGGGCTAGGTTTTTCGCGCCGCAGAATAACACGAGCCAACAGCGCTGAGCGGAATGAAGCGCGAAATGTGCTCGTTAAGCCTGACGGCAACTCGCGGGTGCAGTACACTAAGTGCAGGGCAAAAACTGACACAGTCAGTCGCCGATAAGAACATTAACTTGTTGCGCTCATAGCGAACGGCCATGAGCCGGCATCGCACACGCATCAGGAGGCACCCACTCCATGTATTCACTGTTTAACCTCATTATTGCCCTCATCATCGGCGGCGCCATCGGTAGCCTGATCGGCTGGTACTCGGCATTGGCTTCGCGTGGCGATAACAAGCGTAAAATCATTCTCGAACTGGAGAGTCAGCTGGATCAAGCACGGCAAAATAAGGCCGACTATGAGGCAGAGGTGACTGAGCACTTTGCTCGCACCGCTGATCTACTCAACAAGCTCACCGATGACTACCGCTCGGTTTACACACACCTCGCCAATGGCGCAGATCAGCTGTGTGGTGATCAGATCAGCATGTCCGAACCGGCTCTCTCTGCGCCTCCCCACGATGCAACAGACAAACCTCACCTCGTTGAGGTCGCTCAACCCTTAGACTATGCCCCCAAAAAGCCAGATGAGCAGGGCCAATTATCCGAAACATTTGGACTCGAGAAGTCGGACAGCTCAGCCGCCTAAGCCCCTCAAGCTGGATTCGGGCTGTCGATGAACCGGTGCGTGCAACCTAAGGCTGAGGCGGCGCGCTCACCGACAGCTTGCACACCATAACGCTCCGTCGCGTGATGCCCCGCCGCAATAAACGCCAGACCGCGCTCGCGGGCGACATGCACCGTTTGCTCAGATACCTCGCCGGTAATAAAAACGTCAGCGCCCGCATCGGCAGCCCGATCGATATAGCTCTGACCTGCCCCGGTGCACCAGACGAGCTGCTGCACTACTCCCTCACCAATCAGCAGTGGCGCACGGTCTAAGACAGTAGCCATCGTTTCGGCTAGCTGTTCAACGGGTATCGCGGCAGGCAACCTGCCGGTATAAAGCGGCAGCTCAGTGTCACTGGCATCGAGGGGCACTGGATCTGCTACGCCCATCAAATACCCCAGCGTCACGTTATTACCCACCTCTGGGTGGCAGTCGAGCGGAAGATGGTAGGCAAACAAATTAATGTCAGCCGCCAGCAGTGCTCGCAACCGTTGCGCCTTGATTCCCACAACACGGGGATCCTCGGAACGCCAAAAATATCCGTGATGAACGAGGATTGCGTCGGCCTCCTCGGCAATTGCGGCGTCCACTAACGCCTGACTTGCCGTGACGCCGGTCACCAAATGCTTGATCTGCGACTTACCCTCCACTTGCAATCCATTGGGGCAGTAGTCGGCAAATTCATTGGGGTGAAGCAGCGCGTCAAAAAAGTCACTCAATTGGTCGCGGGTACAGGCCATATCTCACTCTTGTTAACTGTCAAAATGAAGAGAATAACCACCGCACCATGATTTACAATGGGGGCAGGAGGCTCCCGTGAAACAGAATCTTATTGCCATCATTTGGCCCGCTTTGGTCGGCGTGCTCGCAGCGACGCTTATTTTAGACAAGTGGGTGTTGGATAAGCGCCCTGCCACAGCAGTCGCCGCCTCCAGCAGTTATCGAGAGGCTGTAGCACGTGCCACGCCTTCGGTGGTCAACATCTATACTGCCAAGCTGGTTGAATCGCGGGTAGACCCTCGGCTCAATTCCCCCTGGCAACGTCGCTTCCGATCGGATCGTGGCAACGGACAACGCATTGAGAGATCACTGGGTTCCGGCGTGATCCTCACCGCCGAAGGCCACATCGTGACAAATAATCACGTCATAGCAGGCGCCGATGCAATTCAAGTCTTGCTAGCTGATGGCCGCTCTGCCAATGCCTCCGTCGTCGGTAATGATCCCGACACCGATTTGGCGATTCTTCGCATTGATCTACCGGCGTTGACACCGATTGCATTGGCTGACGCGGAGGACATTGCAGTCGGTGACGTGGTACTGGCTATTGGCAACCCGTATGGCTTCGGCCACTCGGTATCTCAAGGCATTATCTCTGGCGTCGGCCGATTTGGCCTGCAGCTTTCCACCTATGAAGGCTATATCCAGACCGATGCGACCATTCATTTAGGTAGCTCAGGTGGGGCATTAATCGATGCTCAAGGCCGCCTAGTGGGCATCAATACACTCATTTATACCGCGGGCGGGGATGGCGCCGGGGAAGCAACTGGCATTGGCATCAACTTAGCCACACCGAGCGAACTGGCCGCCACCGCTTTGAGTGATATCGTCAATTATGGTCGCGTTATCCGTGGCTGGCTCGGGGTCAGCGTAGAGGTGCTCCTCAGCGAGGACGCGTCTGGCCGGTCAATACAGCGCCTGATTGTGACCGATCTCGCATCTGACGGACCAGCGGAACGCGCTGGGATCGCGCTAAACGATATTATCGTTGCAATGGACGACGCATTGGTGGTGGATGGCCGTGCCGCGATGATGCAGATTGCGCGCCTCCGCCCAGGTCACCTGTTGCGGGTCCGGGTTGATAGAGACGGCTTGCCAGTTGAGATCGAGGCGGTGGTCGGCACACGAGCCAGCAACGGCTGACCCGTGGATGATCTACTGCGCGTTGGGCATCCTCATTTGAGCGCTTAGACTATGTGCCTCTAGCGACTCCGCGTCGGCTATCTTGGCGGCGACGCCACCTAATACCTGTGCTCCGGCCGCAGACACGCCAATAAGACTGCTGCGGCGCTGAAAGTCATATACGCCCAGTGGCGACGCAAAGCGCGCTGAACCCGAAGTTGGCAATACGTGATTGGGGCCAGCACAATAGTCACCCAGTGACTCTGAAGACATCGCACCCAAAAAGATCGCGCCGGCTGCGCTGATCTGATCCAGCAAGGCATGTGGTTCCGCTACTGCTAATTCTAGATGCTCCGGCGCCAATCGATTGCTCAGCGCCACGGCACTTGCCAGATTCGGCACCTTAACCAGCGCGCCACGATGGCGGAGAGAAACGCTAATAATGTCGCGCCGAGACATCTTCGGGAGCTTTCTATCGATACAGGCATGGATCTCATCTAAGTAGGCCTGGTCTGTAGCAATCAAGATAGCTTGAGCGTATTCATCGTGCTCGGCCTGCGCAAAAAGATCCATCGTGACCCACTCTGGATCCACCGTGCCGTCTGCAATGATAAGAATCTCAGACGGCCCCGCGACCATATCAATACCAACCCGACCGAATACTTGTCGCTTGGCTTCGGCAACAAAGCGGTTACCTGGGCCGACAATTTTATCCACTTTGGCGATGGTCTCGGTGCCGTAGGCCAAGGCAGCAATGGCCTGAGCCCCCCCCACACTATAGACCTTGTTGACCCCCGCAAGACTTGCCGCTGCCAACACAACCGGGTTGATCTCGCCCTGCGGCGCTGGGGCGACCATCACAATGTCCGCCACGCCCGCCACCTTAGCGGGGATCGTATTCATCAATACGGAAGAGGGGTAACTCGCACGTCCTCCTGGCACGTAAACGCCGACGCGGTCTAGCGGCGACACTCGCTGCCCCAGTAAATTGCCCTCACCGTCCTCATACTGCCAGCTCTCGGCGAGCTGACGTTGGTGAAAGTCACGAATACGCTCTGCTGCAAGCGTTAACGCATCGCGAAGGTCGGGCGCGATTTTGACCAGTGCGGCATCTAACGTCTCTTGCTCAATCGTCAAGTCAGCCAAACTGTTCGCATCGCGGCGATCAAATTCATTAGTGAATCTCATCACAGCGTCGTCACCTTCTGAGGCAACGGCGCTCAGTATGCCCGCGACCTTCTGCGTCAGTCCGGTATCGGACTCAAAGGGACTGACTAATAGCGCACTAAACTGGGCCTCAAAGTCGCTTTGCATCATATCCAGTCGAGCAATAGCGGCCTCACTCATAGCATCACTCCTGAACCCCGACAGCTTCTGCGAGCGCGTCGACCAATATCCTAACCGACGCATGGCGGGTCCGCATCGACGCTTTGTTCACAATCAAGCGCGAGGACACCTCTGCAATTAACGCAAGCGGCACCATCCCGTTCTCTTCGAGCGTCTTCCCAGTATCGACAATATCAACAATCTCATCAGCCAGCCCCATTAACGGCGCCAGCTCCATCGAGCCATAGAGCTTGATCAAGTCTGCGTGGATACCTCTTGCCGCATAGTGTGCTCTCGCAATATTGAGAAATTTTGTCGCGACCCTCACACGACGACGCGGGGCCTGCGCCGTCTGCGATAATCGCGGACCTGCCGTCATCAATCGACAGCGCGCAATACCCAGATCGAGCGGTTCGTAGATGCCCTCTCCACCGAACTCCAACAGCATATCTTTACCGGCAATACCAAGATCTGCCGCACCATGCTTGACATAGGTTGGCACATCGGATCCTCGCAAAATAACGAGGTGTACGTTTGCTAACGTCGTGGGCACAATGAGTTTGCGGCTCTCGTCGAGATCCTCGCTGGGCTCAATGCCCACCTTCGCCAGTAGCGGCAGCGTCTCTTTGAGTATCCGCCCCTTGGTTAGCGCTATCGTTATAGGGTCCGCTATATTCATGATCTCTTCACCACCTGTCAGCCTGATACGCGCTGAATATCTGCGCCCAGCGATTGCAAGTTACCCTCAATGTTCTCGTAGCCACGATCAATATGATAGATCCGATCAATGCGCGTCTCACCTGAGGCCACTAGACCTGCGATCACCAAACTCGCGGAGGCCCTGAGATCAGAGGCCATCACGGGCGCCCCCTGCAGGGATGGCTGCCCAGAGATGATCGCCGTATTACCCTCAATGACAATGTGCGCACCCATTCGCTTCATCTCATGGGCCTGCATCAATCGGTTTTCAAAAACAGTTTCTGTCACTCGGGCCTCCCCTTGGGCCACTGCATTAAGAGCGGTGAACTGCGCCTGCATATCAGTCGGAAATCCAGGAAACGGTTCCGTCAGAATATCGACTGACTGGGGGCGTTTACCGTCCATATCTAACTCAACCCACTTATCGCCTTCCTGGACTGATGCCCCAGCGCTGCGTAACTTGTCCGTGATAACGCCCAATACGCTGGGGTCAATATCTGTCATCCGCACCCGGCCCCCAGTCGCTGCGGCAGCGACCAGATAGGTGCCGACCTCGATCCTGTCTGGCATCACCGCGTAAGACCCCCCGGTGAGGAATGGTACCCCCCGGATGGTGAGCACTTCTGTACCTTCTCCTGTGATGTCAGCGCCCATAGACCTGAGAAACTGCACCAAATCGATAATTTCTGGTTCTCGGGCAACGTTACGCAACACTGTCGTGCCGTTCGCAAGTGACGCGGCCATCACCGCATTTTCGGTGCCTCCTACTGTGGCGACATCAAACGTAAAGTCGGCTCCTACGAGCCCGTTGGGAGCCTCAGCAAGGATATACCCGCCCTCAATTGAAATCGCGGCACCCATGGCTTCCAATGCGCGAATGTGGAGGTCGACAGGCCGGCTACCAATGGCACAACCTCCTGGAAATGACACTGCCGCTTTCCCACGGCGGGCTAGCAGCGGACCCAACACTAAAATAGAGGCGCGCATGGTTTTAACCAGATCATAGGGCGCTGTCACCTCGCAGGCTTGATCACTCTCAACCCGCACCCCACCGTCAGCCTCTCTCGAAACCGAGGCGCCCAAACTCGACAACAGCGTCAGCATCGTCGCAATGTCGCGCAACACGGGGATGCGCTCCAATTGACAGACACCCTGCGCCAATAGGGTGGCAGCCATAATCGGCAGCGCCGCATTCTTTGACCCTGAGGCCCTCAGCGTTCCATCAAGTCGGTGACCACCCCGAACAATCAAACTGTCCATAGCGACACTCGACTCAGCCGTCAGCGTCTGGTGTCAATGCACTGATATTCACCGCATGCAAAGTGCCATCGGCAATGAGATTGGCGAGAGGCGCATAGACGCGCTGCTGTCTCGCTACGGGGCGCATGCCAACGAAATCAGCGCTGATCACCGTGATATCAACATGCCCCCCATTTAATGACACCGACACTTGCGCACCGGGAAACGCCACGAGTATCAACTCAATTAATTTTTGCTCAGTCACGAACTAAATCCTCTGCTTGTTCTGCAATCGTGGCATTCCACTGATCAATCACCATATCAAGATCGCCGCTCGCACTCTGTGCGAGGGCATTGAATTGATTGCGATAGATCTCACCAAGGTTAATCGTCTCAATAATGAGATTACGCAGTTTCCAAGAGCCGTCTCGGTACTGACCCATTTGGTATCGGATGGTGTAAACACGATCAGCCTCTCCGTAAACGGCTTGAGTCACTGATGCAATGCGGGTGCTCTCCGGTGAAGCTTCGACACCCATCACTTCCATTTGCGCACCACCAAACGCTAATAAGCCTTTGGCATAGCTTTGTATCAACCCTTCTCTGAGCACCACTGCAAACCGATCGCGCTGCGCTTTCAATGTCTGCCGGCCCTGCTGATCTAGTGATTTCCCACGGCTGTAATACTGCCCCATCACCGCTGTCGCGAAGCCACGCCAATCGACCAGACTCGCCAGCGCATTATCAATCTCTCGGTAATAGCGCTCAGGGTTTGTATCAAAATACGTATTAGCCTCTGCAACAACATTCATCACCTCTGCCGTCACACCTGAAACCACCTCGGCAGGACCCATATTAGCGGTGACAACCTCATCAGACGCGCTGGCAGCCGAAAAGGCGAGACTCAGCCCTAATACGGCCACCAATGGCTGACAGACTAGATTGCGATACACGATAACCTCCGACCCTCTTAAGAGTGATAACCCTTGCCATACATTTTCTGCAACGCTTAAACATTTTCGCCACTGCCCCCGCCGCTGTGGACTGGGTTAAACTCCATGCCTCTCGGCCTGCCATCTCCCTGTCAGGCTAAAGCGTTGCTCAGTGATGTGCCATGATACTCGATCAGCGGGCGGGCGACTTGCCCGGATTATGGAAGAAATAAGGACAGCGATAGTGTTGTGGTTCTCAGCGGTCATCGTAATCGGCTTGGTCGCGCTGGTCTGGAGTGCAGACAAATTCGTCGATGGCGCCTCAGCTATTGCGCAGCGAGCCGGCCTCACGCCCATGATGATCGGACTCACGATTGTGTCTGTGGGGACTTCTGCGCCTGAAATTCTGATTTCTGTCATGTCGGCATGGTCGGGATCTGGCGAGCTGGCTGTCGGGAACGCACTCGGTTCCAATATTGCCAATGTCGGCCTAGTGCTTGGTATCACGCTATTGGTGAAATCCATTTCGCTCAATAAAAGTACGACCTTCATCGATCTGCCCATACTCGTCTTGGTCGTCTTACTTACTGGCGCCCTGCTGGTCGACCTTGACCTCTCTCGGGGCGACAGCCTCGTGCTGCTAGCCGCACTTGGACTGTTTTTTCTGTACATTATCCGACATGGGCAGCATCCCCTCGGCAAAGACGAAGCACCCCCTATCCCTTCACTCGCCCCGGTCGCCGCATGGCTCACTTTTCTCGGTGGCTTGGGTCTTTTGATCGCCTCCTCGCGCGCTTTAGTCTGGGCTGCGTCACAGGTCGCAGCCGCGCTGGGCGTATCAGAGCTCGTCATTGGATTAACCATTGTCGCCGTGGGCACTAGCCTGCCGGAATTAGCCGCCTCTGTGATGAGCGCACTCAAAGGTCAGGCGGATATGGCGATAGGCGCGATTATTGGCTCTAATATGTTCAATCTGCTGCTAGTACTGGCCATTCCCGGCTTCTGGGGTACCCTTAACCTTCAAACCGAAGTGTTACATCGAGATTTGGTAGCGGTATTTGTCACAACTCTCGTACTTGCTCTCGCCGCGCTGTACGGTTGGAATAGGCAGTCCGGTGTGAGTACCTTGACGCGCAACACCGGAATGGTACTGCTGGCACTCTACATTGCCTATTATCTTTGGCTTTTCATGACACCCTAACCATGGCCTCACAAAACGATCCTTTTTTTATCGAATCCGCTCGGCGCACCATTGCACTTGAGAGTCAAACAGTGTCTGAACTGGGTCTCTCGATTGGTGCGGACTTTGGTGAGGCCTGCCGCCGCATGATGGCGACACAAGGCAGGGTGATTGTGACAGGTATGGGGAAGAGTGGTCATATCGCGGGGAAAATCGCTGCCACATTAGCGAGCACTGGCACCCCCGCTTTTTTTGTTCACCCGGGAGAAGCCTCTCACGGTGATATGGGGATGATCACCCAGAGCGACTGTGTCCTGGCACTCTCTAATAGCGGCAACACTAGCGAAATCCTCACGCTGTTGCCGCTCATTAAGCGATTGAATATCTCTCTCATCAGCATTACCGGCGATGCGACCTCAGAACTGGCTCTGGCGTCAGATGTGCACCTGCTAGCGGCTATCAAAACGGAAGCTTGCCCACTGAATCTTGCCCCCACAGCCAGCACCACTGCAGCGCTGGTAATGGGCGATGCTTTAGCTATAGCGATACTCGAGGCCAGAGGCTTCACCGCCGAGGAATTCGCATTTTCGCATCCGGGCGGCGCGCTGGGACGACAACTGTTATTGCGCGTCAGCGACGTCATGGTCCGGGGCACCGAGATCCCCAAAGTATCGACCTCCGCAGTGCTGATCGATGCACTGTATGAAATGACTCAAAAAGGTCTTGGCATGACCACCGTCGTTAACGAGCTTGATATTTTATCGGGGGTATTTACCGACGGCGATCTAAGGCGGGCCGTCGCAGACCAGAAAGACCTTCAGAGCACGCCGCTGATCAGCGCCATGACAAGCAGCGCGCAAACCGCGACCGAGGGGATGTTAGCCGCAGAAGCGATGAGCATGATGGAGCGCCATAAGATCAGTGCACTGGTCATCGTCGATGAGCAGGGAGCGGTGCACGGTGTTGTCACACTACTCGCGTTGCTTAAAGCAGGTATCTCATGAACGGTCGAGCCGCACAGAAAGCAGAGGAGATTCAATTACTGGTGCTGGATGTTGACGGGGTATTGACCGACGGCTCAGTGCTATATGGTGCGAGCGATCAAGCAGAAATCAAATCATTCAATATCAAAGACGGGCTGGGCATTAAACTGCTGCAAAAGAGTGGAATCGAGGTCGCCATCATCACAGGCAGAACCTCCGCAGCCGTTGAACGCCGTGCCGCCGAGCTCAGCATTGCCACTGTGGTGCAGGGCCGCGAAGACAAGGGGGTGGCACTACAAGCATTACTCGATGAGCGCGCACTCCCAGCCTCTCGCGTCGCTTACATGGGAGATGACCTGCCGGATCTCAGCGCGTTAAAACTAGCGGGGCTTGCCACCTGCCCCAATGACGCGGCAGCACCTGTTCAAAATATGGCGGACTGGATAGCGCCTTGCGCAGGGGGCCAAGGGGCCGTGCGCGCCTTGAGCGATTTCTTATTAACATCGCAGGGACTGATGTCCGCGCGGTTGAGCGAATTTCATTGAAATGGCTAACCATCATCGTCGTAGGATGCGCCTTGAGCGTCAGCTTTTGGCGATCGCTGACGCCCTCCGAGGCGCTTTTTGCGCGAAAAAATAGTGGTGTCTCGGTTATCGAAAGCTACGTGAAAGGTGGAACAAGAACACAGTTCTCGCATAGCGGGGCGGCCTCTGAAGTCATGCATATTGGCTCTGCAGAACGGCAGCTCGGGAGTGAAGTCACTGCCTTAAAAAGTATTCGCTATCGAACGGAGGGCGAAGACGATTTGCGCTGGGATATCGCAGCAGAAGCCGGCGTACTTTATGAGCGGACCAATGAACTTGCCTTGCAAGATGGGGTCACAGTGTATGAAGCCACAAACCAAGCCACGCTGAACACTGAGACAATGTTGCTCAACATGGATCAAAAACGTGCCGAAGGCCATGATGACGTGTTACTCACCGGGCGGGGGAGCAAGTCGACTGGGGCGGGTTTTGAACTGGATTTGGTTGCCAATACAGCGACACTGAAGGGAAATGTCAAAACTCAATATGAATAATAGTGTTCGTATCGCCAATCGATTGCTCTTGGCGTGCCTGTTGCTTGCTGCGCCTTATGTCGGTGCACTCGATTCAGATCGTGATCAGCCCATTCAAATTGAGGCGGATGAAGCCGTGCGAGATGAAATGGTGGGAGAAACGCGCTACGAGGGTAACGTAGTGTTAACGCAAGGATCACTGCGCATCACGGCTGATCGCATCGCTATCCGCCACGACGACAAGGGAGCGGATGCTATCCTCGCTGCGGGACAGCCCGCTACGCTCATACAACAGCCTACGCCAGAACAGGCTCCCGTTGAGGCATCGGCTCTGCGAATTGAATACCGGCGAGCAGAGGACTTAGTGAGGCTCATAGACGACGCCAAGATCAAGCAAGATGGATCAACCCTCTCTGGTGATCACATTGATTACATTGTCAGCAAGCGCACGGTCAAAGCGGCCGGCAACACAGGTTCAGGAGGCGACCGGCGGGTTGAGGTCGTAATTCCCCCCGAAAACCTGCGCACCGAACCAGCCAATGACTAGCACTCTCAGCGCCCATCATCTTGCTAAAGCTTACGGTGGCCGCCCGGTAGTGAAAGACGTCTCGTTAGAAGTCAGTGCGGGAGAAATAGTCGGTTTACTGGGCCCAAATGGCGCCGGTAAGACCACCTGTTTTTATATGATTGTGGGTTTGGTTAATGCGGATGCAGGCGATATACGGCTCAATGATCGCTCACTGATGACCCTACCGATGCACCAGAGAGCCAGATCAGGGATTGGCTATTTGCCGCAGGAAGCCTCTATTTTCAGACAATTATCGGTTAAAGATAATTTACTGGCGATTCTCGAGACGCGATCGGATCTCGCGCGCAAAGCACGGCTAAAAATGGCTGAGGACCTACTAGACGAGTTTAATGTCGGTCATCTCGCTGATGCATTAGGGCAAGCTCTATCAGGTGGTGAACGGCGGCGGGTAGAGATAGCACGGGCATTGGCCACTGACCCAACAGTGATTCTGCTTGATGAGCCTTTTGCGGGAGTTGATCCTATTTCCATATCAGACATTAAAGGCATTATTACTCATCTAAAACACCGCGGTATCGGGGTTCTCATTACCGATCATAATGTACGCGAGACGCTCGATATCTGTGAAAGAGCCTATATCATAGGCGAGGGACACGTCATCGCCTCTGGACTACCCTCAGACGTCTTAGCCAATGAAAAAAGTACGACAAACCTACCTCGGTGAGGGGTTCTCCCTCTAATCAATCAGGCTGACTATCCACTCGGCGCAGATCCTAGTGGCCTGAAGCCTTTAGGGGCGGTACGACGCTTAACGGTCGCCCCTAAAAAACCCCCGATGCAATTTCCTTGCCAAGTTGTTTGCTTATGAACGGCGCAAGGATACACTAAAGGTCCTCTAAGGCATTCTAAGCGGTATGAAACAAGCGCTTCAGCTCAAGCTCGGACAACAATTAGTCCTGACGCCACAACTCCAGCTGGCAATCAAACTGCTGCAAATGAGCACCCTTGATTTACAACAAACCATTGACGACACGTTGGCGTCCAATGCCCTATTAGAGCACGATACCGACGACAGTATCGAGTCAGAGGATATTGATTTCTCCGAAACCACAAATACTGACGAAGAGAGTCAAGAGCTCAGTGTTGATACATCATGGGAGGACATCCTCCCCTCTGCCGCCCCGCCCCCGTCCAGCCACCCCACGGACTCTGATTTTACAGATCAGGATTCTGAAGAGACCTCTCTAAAAGACCACTTGTTGTGGCAGCTGAATCTGACACGCTTTTCAGACATAGATCGCGTCATCGCCCTCGCGCTGATTGATGCCATTGATGCGGATGGTCGGCTGATACAGACGCCTGAGAGTATTCAATCCGACCTATCAATTGACGATGTCGATTTAGAAGAAGTGCTGGCAGTACTACATCGACTGCAACACTTCGAACCCGCGGGTTTATTTGCAGAGGACTTGCGGGACTGTCTACTCATACAACTGCGTCAACTGCCCCCAAGCACACCATTTAGAGATGTTGCCGGCGCGTTAGTCAGTCGTCATCTTAACCAACTCCCCACTGCACCACTGCGCCAGCTAGCAAAAAAACTACGCGCTGAAGAATCAGACATCGAGGGCGCGATGCAGCTGATCCGCTCACTCGACCCCACCCCAGGCGCGAGCATTGGTGGCGAGCAAACTGCCTACGTGACGCCTGATATTTTTGTCAGACAACATAACAACCGATGGCAGGTTGAACTCAACCCCGATATTTCACCCAAGCTCCGTGTCAATGAGCACTATGTCGCGATGCTGAGTGAGGGATCGGCTAGTGATAGAGGCTATGCGAAGGAACACCTGCAAGAGGCACGTTGGTTTATGAAAAGCCTGCAAAGCCGCAATGAAACGCTGTTAAAGGTCGCTACAAAAATTGTTGAGCATCAACGATCTTTTCTAGAGCGGGGTGAAATTGGCATGAAGCCGCTCATACTTGCCGACATCGCTTCTGAAGTCGATCTGCATGAATCCACCGTCTCAAGAGCCACCACACAAAAATATATGCACACTCCCCGCGGAACCTTCGAGCTGAAGTATTTCTTTTCAAGCCGCATCGCGGGCGATGGTGGCGAGGACTCTTCGTCTACGGCGATTAAGGCAGCAGTAAGGCAATTGGTCAATGGCGAAGATGTCCGCAAGCCCTTGAGTGATGCGAAGTTATGCACGTTACTCAAAGCAAAGGGGATGACCGTAGCGAGAAGAACCGTTGCGAAATACCGAGACCAACTTAATATCCCTCCCTCAAATGAGCGCAAACGGCTAAACTGAAAACAATGGCCTACCGACATAGGAATGCGATATGAACCTCACAGTAAGCGGACATCATCTAGATGTGACACAGCCTATTCGCGATCACGTGGAAGATAAGCTCTCGCCCATCCAGAGACACGAGCAGCAAATTACCCGAATAGAAGTGACTTTGATTGTCGAGAAGCACCAACATAAAGCCGAAGCAAACTTGCATCTGGCAGGCGCCGATCTCTTTGCCTCTTCCGAGTCAGACGATATGTACCTTGCCATTGATTCATTAGCGGACAAACTCGATCGACAGGTTATTAAATATAAGGAAAAGCATCGTGGCCACTGATTGATGTCTAATTCGCTCAACATGTCATCGCGACAGCTTTTGACACTCTGTCAGGCATCACTGCTCAGTAAAAAGCGATTATTTGAGCGTGCATCTGAAGCCATAGCACAGCACTTCGATTTGCCCAGCGGCGCCATTTACCGAGAACTGTTGAGTAGGGAAAAACTAGGCAGCACCGCCATCGGTGAAGGGGTAGCGATACCGCATTGCAGAGTCGATCTGTGCACGGAGGCAGTGGGATGCCTGCTTACGTTAGACCAGCCCATCGATTTTTTAGCCATCGATGATTACCCTGTTGATATCATCTTTATCTTATTGGTCCCCAAGGAAGCGACTCAGGCACATTTAGATTTGCTATCGAATCTCGCCACCATTTTCTCCGATTCAGCAATGCGCAGTGCGTTGCGAGCAGCAAGCACCGCCCAAAGTCTGCAACAACTGTTGATAAGAGGAAGCGCCACATAGTGCCGCGAATCATCATCATCAGCGGCAGCTCAGGGGCAGGTAAGAGCACTGCACTGAGGCTATTGGAGGACGAGGGATATTATTGTGTCGATAATCTCCCCCCCCCGGCTACTCACCCATTTCGTCGATGAAGTACTCGAAAGCCCATTTCACGATCGCTTCCATGGCGTCGTGGCATGTATCGACGCGCGAGCTTTTAGAATGGAACCGAGCGAGCGAGCGAGCGTCTTAAAAGAGCTCATTGAGACACCTGATCATTTGATAATCTTCCTCGATGCACAACCCCATGCCTTAATCAAACGATTCAGCGAAACCCGTCGTCGGCACCCGCTAGCCAATAACGATAGCTCCTTACCAGAGGCCATTGCGAGGGAACGAGAATATCTTGAGGGCATTGCGGCCGAGGCCGATCTGCTGATTGACACGACTGATCTCACACCGCGCGCACTCCGCGACACGATTACAACTCGAATCGTAGAGCAGCGTGATGGGCTCTCCATCTTGATCGAATCCTTTGCCTTTAAGCGAGGGGTACCCATCGATGCAGACTTCGTTTTCGATGCCCGGGCAATCCCCAATCCCTATTGGCACGAAACATTACGCCACCTGACCGGGCGAGATACGTTGGTCAAACAGTTCCTAGATAACGAAGAGCGCTGTGTCACCTTTTATGAACGGCTGCGGGAATTCATTAGCAGCGTTGTGGCCGACTTTAATCAATGTGATCGCAGTTACATGACCATCGCGATCGGATGCACCGGTGGGCAACATCGATCGGTCTACCTCGCAGACAAAATACACAAAGACCTGCTGGAAACGTTTCCACATGCACTGCTCAGGCACCGCGATCTAAAAGATGCTGAGACAACATGATTCAAAAGGATATCAAAGTCACCAATCCACTGGGTCTTCATGCACGCCCCGCCGCCAAAATTGTTGAGTGTGCAGGTCGATTTTCCAGCGACATATGGCTGCGGTACAACGATCAGGAGATTGATGCCAAGAGTATTATGTCGGTATTAATGCTCGCAGCGCCGGTCGGTGCAGTACTGACGCTGCGCATTGAAGGCAACGATGAATCACCTGCTCATGACGCACTGGAACAACTTTTCGCAACAGGCTTTGGCGAGTTGGAATAAGTCACAAATCCTTTCTGCCGTGTGGACCTGAGACAGTGGGTACGGATAATGGGGTCTCTAATGGAGGCCCTACGTGAATTCACCCGCCAACTTCTCCAGTCAAACTGAACGCGTTGATCGCGCTTTACGCTCGGGAACGTTGGGTGATGTGGCTAGCATTCTTGCTGACATGTCGCCAGGGGACGTCGCCTACCTCATCAGCTCCTCTCCTCCTGACAATCGCTCAGTTTTACTAGGGTTGCTGAGTGCCGATCAGGAAGCGCTGGTGGTCAACGAGCTGCCAGATGAGCTTCGCAGCGCCACCCTCATTAATCGCGAGCCAGAAGCACTCGCAGAAATCGTAGAGCAACTCGATGACGACGACGTTGCCGATATTCTGCAGGAACTGCCAGATGAGGTGACAGGTCGCGTTCTCGCAATGATGGACGAACAGTATCGGCAGAGATTGCAGAAGGTGCTGAGCTTCCCTGACGATGTTGCCGGTGGCCTGATGAGTACCGATACCATCACCATTCGAGCTGACCTGACACTCGATGTTGTCCTCCGCTATCTGCGCCGACATAGTGAAATCCCTGCTAATACGGACAATCTAGTCGTCGTCAATCGTAATGACCGATTCGTGGGGTTGCTGCCTATTGGCACCGTTTTAGTCTCCGACCCCGCTGTGTCAGTTAGAGAGATGATGATCACAGATCAAGAAGCAATCGATGCAGAAACCTCGGCAACAGAGGTTGCTCGCCGGTTCGAGCGCAACGATTGGATCTCCGCGCCGGTCGTAGACGGCATGGGTAAGCTACTCGGTCGTATTACCATCGACGATGTGGTTGATGTCATCCGCGAAGAGGCGGATCACTCATTGACCTCGCTCGTGGGACTTGCTGAAGAGGATACCTTCGCCCCCGTCTGGCAATCGGCGCCACGACGCGCTATCTGGTTAGGTATTAACTTAGTCACTGCCCTACTCGCTTCATCAGTCATTAACTTGTTTCAAGACACCATCGAAAAGGTGGTAGCGCTCGCCGTTCTCATGCCCATTGTGGCGTCGATGGGTGGGATCGCAGGTACACAAAGCTTGACGATCCTGATTCGAGCCATGGCAATGGGCCAGATCAACGGCCGCAATCAGTTGTGGCTAGTCGGCCGCGAATCGCTGGTGGGGTTACTCAACGGCCTCCTATGGGCCGGTGTGATCGCCATAACCGCATCGCTGTGGTTTGGCGACGCCACTCTCGGCATCATTATCGCTTGCGCGATGCTCATCAACTTAGTGACGGCTGGGCTCACCGGAGCAGGATTGCCGCTGCTGTTGCGTCGCTTGCAGATAGACCCGGCGCTTGCGGGCGGCGTTTTAGTGACCACCGTTACCGACATCATGGGCTTTTTGGCTTTTTTGGGGCTAGCTGCTCTATTTTACGGATAAGGGCAGAGACGAAATGATGAATAGCTTCGACGAGGAGGAGACACAGGCCGAAGACCTGAGTAAGAGTGAACGAAAGCGACAGATGCACGCGTTGCAAGCGATGGGTGAGCGATTGGTGTCTTTGCCCCAATCGGATCTTAATCTCATTACTATTTCAGACGAGCGGCTCAGCGATGCCATCGCCTTAGCACGACGTATCACGGCCCGGAGTGGATTGAAGCGGCAACTGCAATACATCGGTAAATTAATGCGGTCAGTCGATGCCACCGCCATTGAAGAAGGGCTCGCTTATTTAGATCAGCGCAACGCCACCTCAGCGGCTGACTTTCATCGAGTCGAAGCCGCTAGAGACAAACTGATCGAACAGGGAGATGCCGCATTAGGTGAGATCATGGCTCAGTGGCCCAGTGCTGAATCGACGTTACTGCGACAGTGGATTAGACAACACCCAAAAGCAATCAGCCAGGGAAAACAAAAAGCGCACGCCAAAAAATTATTTCGGTACCTGTCTGATCTGGATCGTGGTGAACATAACCTCTCTTAATCCTCAGCATCCCTGGCACGCGATGAGGCGTCAAAGACGCGCTCAAAAATAACTTCGGGGCTCTCCAAATCACCACGCACAGAATACACACCACTCGACAACTGGTTGACCTGATCCTCAAACACTTTGCTCACCAGGTAAGTGCCAGCCGCAATCGGCAGCCCGCCGGCAAGCGCAGCGACCCAAGGAATATTTTCCACCAGCGGTAATGTGACGACCAACTCACCATCGACGGTCTCAGACATCAGATCAATTTCGCTGCTAAACGAAAAATACCCTCCCGAGCCTTCGATAGAGAAAGCCGGGATCGTGAGCAGTCCCTCCGCAAATTCAAAACGCCCCTTTGCCTGATCAAACGTCACACCCGGATCGAATAGTTGATTGATATTTGCCCTCCTGAGCAATCCCGATAAGTTGAGCAAACTCAGTAATCTCAGGGCGCCTTCCGCTTCTGCATTGGCCGAGGTGAAGGATCCTGACGCCATCTGCAGGTCCAGTGCGCCCTTAATCGAGGTGGCCGAAAAATCGGCGGGTCCACCTTGCCAACGCCAGTCTGCTTTTAAACTGCCACCCCGTGTCTCGACTAAAGGTGCGACGCCGATTAACGCCAATGATTCGCCGATGTCACTCAACTCTGCCACCAATGACAACGATGTTTCTTGTCCCTCTGGCGCGATACGCCAGCCAATGCGAGTGCTGGGCAGCCACTTGATACCCAGAAAATCACCGCTGATGTCTCGGAACTCCCAGCCATCGGATTGATCGTAATCAACTACTAACGCAAGATCGCCCAAGGCATTATGAGTGCGGTAAATTTCACTTACCTGCACTGCTAGGGGCGGCCATTGAGGCAGCGCCTCATCGGGCGTTGGTGGCGCAGTATCGACCCACTGATCAGTCATATCGGGCAAACCATCAAGATCGAGGAAGGCGACAGCAAGCTGCCGATTCAGTCGGCGATCGGCCTGCTCAGCCATGCCCTCCTGAAGCGACAAGGGCTCTTGCTGAAAACGTCCGCGCAGCCAAGGCAGGCTAAATTGCGCGTCTACCCTGTCGCCCTCCACCGTCGCCTCCAAATTCAAGGCACCCAGCTCGGCTCCACGCCATCGTAATTGACCTACTCGCAGCGATTGCACGCTGATTGGCACCGTCTCACCGAGGGAAGGACCAGTGGATAATAGCTGCAAAGATGGCCACTCGACGGGGTCTAAGGAAGGCATAAAGCCCGTTAGTAACACGCCCGAATCTGGCAGCACTAGGGGTTGGCGTGCAGGCCGCGTTCTCGGTGTCAGATCGATTGACGCCACAGCGGCATCGGGCTTCGAAAAATCTGCCACCGCCGAAAATCGCCCGAACCAAAAAGCACGCCAGGCCGGCGAGGCCCGGCTATTCCACTGCACGTGAAGTGGTGCTCTCGATCCTGCCGCCTTACCCCAGGGCAGTGGCAAATCGACCGAAATCCCCTCCAACTCCGATCGGATATCAACGGCAACCGCATCGGCGACAGTCACGGTCACAGTGACAGGTGCAACACCCTGTGCCGGGATGCTGATGCGCGTTGGCTGCCAAGTGCTGATATCCGCCACTGCCGCCTCAAATTGAAACGCCGCAGCCAGCACCGTCTCGGTTTGAGTCGTCAGATGAGGGCCCATATCGATCGAAACAGGTCGCTCAAAAATAGTCGCCGACAAATCAGTGCTAGAAAATCCGGTCGTCGTCTGATAACCGATCTTTCCCGTTAAGTTATCTGCCTGCAGCGCTAATAAATCAGACCCAATATGAGCATTATCAAGGGTTAGACCAACAGTCACGTTCAGCGTGTCCGATAGATTTTTTAAATCGAACGCGATCCGCAGCTCGGTATCGGCGTCACCTGCTATCTGCAGGTCATTCATAATAGGATCGGCAAATGCTAGGGCAGGCAACTGCGCTAACGACTGCTGAATGTTGAGGGCGTTATTGTGTGAAACCGCTTGTATCGTCAGCGGTGCTTTACCAGGTGCCAGCGCAATGTTCACAGTCGCACGCTCGAGTGTGGTGCCCGCCACAGTGGTATCGGGTGACCAAACTGCTATCTGCGTGTCGTCAATACGCAGCTGGCCGCCGCTGATCAAAGCCGGCGGCCACCCCAACTGATAGTCGAGCGAAACGTCAGAGAGTTCAGCCGCAAGCTGCATAGTCTGACCGGCGTCACCATAAGGCCTGAGCCCACCATGCCAGAGAAATATCGCCTCCTCGATGTGTCCATCAGTCAGCGCTGTCTTCAGCCATTGGTAAGATCGCTCCGGCATGCGGTAAGGCACATAAGCGTCACTAATAGCGAGCGGCGCATCAACCACCGCGGCCGACAGGCGCATAAACAAGGGGGAGGACGATCCTTTTGAGAGGGGAATATCCATCGCAAACTGCACTTTTGCCGCATGGGCCGGTGCCTCAGCAAGAAAGAGTCCCTGCTCTAAAAATAAGGCATCGCGCTTCCAACGACCCGCTAATGTGCCAGTAACCGACGGCAGTACAATGGGCTCCCGATATACTCTGGGCAATTCAAGCTCGAAGTCGGTTGTGCGAATCCACGCTTGCGCGCCCCTTTCAGTTGCCGCAATCGTGGCATCGATCCCGACCAATCCGGGTACCTTTCGGAAAGGTCTTGTGGCAACATCAATGACCTCGGCCTCCACTGCCCAAGCACTGAAAGGATCAGTTAACGTGTCGATCGCCAATGAAAGGGCCTCAACACGGCCGCTAGGATTGAGGGTCGCCAGCATCGTATTCGTTGAATCAGGCAGTATCTGACTCAACATCAACATGCGAACGAGGGGCGCAACCTCGAATTGCTGTGTTCGCAACTCCCATCCCTCTGCTCGCTGTGTCACGTGTAAGCGAGGAATCTCGGCCTGAATCTGCCCCGATGCGAGCTGACCTTTCTGAATGAAAAACTGGGTCGTATCGGCACTGCCAGCGATGGCTGCCTCAAAGTGCAGTTTTTCTAGTTGAAACGAGTCGTTATCAGCAACAGTAACGTTTTCGAATGCGCCTTGAATAACGCCGGTGGTGACTCCACCGCTGGCTTGCCACCAAAAGTTCGCGACGCCATCAGCCGCCACTACATGACCAAGCAAAGGTCCTAAATAAGAGAGGCCTAAACCCGTTAACTGACCATAGAGCTCGCCATAAAACCGATCAAATAGAAGCGGATCGCCCGTACCAAAACCCTGCGCCGTCAAGAGCTGACCCTCGGGTGCCTCGACAGAGACGTTCATAGTGCGGCGACTGCGCTCTCTCAGCATATCGAGTTGCACCCGCAAAGGCGCAAGCGATACCGTCGCAGCCCCCTCTTCCACCTCGTTGATCAGCGTTGCATTGCGAATCTGAACGCTATCGAACGTATTGAGCAGATCGCGCACGTTGTCCGGCAAACGAAAAGACTCTGCTTGTCGCCCGACCCGCCATTTAATGGTCGGCTCGATCAACGTGAGCTCGTCAAATCGCAGTGCCCGGCTCAGGAGCGTCTGCCATGGATCAAGACGAATGCGGGCCGCATTGAGGCGCATCCACCCCTCCTCATAGCCATCAACGCGAATCGAAAGTTGAGCGAAACTCACCGTCGGTGAGAAGCCTTCCATGCCGCCCACAATCCCAGCGACCGAGACCTCCCCCGGAATGCGCTGTGACAATGCGTGCTCTATTTCATCTTGAAAACCCGACAGCGCGCCCATTAGTAATCTGCCGCCGCTGACATAAATGGCGAGCACGACGAGCATCGATACCATAGCGGGCCAAATAATTCGGCCCAGCCTTTGGGGGACGGACCTAACCATGACGCATCGTCAATCCGGCGCGCTGCAACATGTTCCGTGTTTCACACAATGGCAAACCCACCACTGCACTATAGCTACCGACTATTTGCTGTACAAAGGCTCCTGCATAACCCTGTATGCCATAGGCTCCCGCCTTGTCCCAAGGTTCATCAGTGGCTAAATATTCTCCGATCGTGGTGCGCGAGAGCCCGGTGAAGGTCACCGAGGTGCAAGTACAAACATGCTCCACACGTCCCTCTTGTAACAGCGCAACCGCCGTATAAACCTCATGGGTACGTCCTGACAACGCCTCTAACATCGCGGTGGCGTCGTCGCGATCAAGCGGCTTACCGAGTATGCGATGGCCCAGCACGACGGCTGTATCAGCACCTAGCGTCAGATCGTTTTCACAGCCGCAAACTCTAGCTTTGCGCTCTGCCAGTCGGGCGACGTACTGCTCAGGTGACTCTCCCGGTAGGAGCCGCTCGTCAATATCGGGCGAAGCAGTGTCAAAATCAGTCAATATCGTCGCCAGCAGTTTCTGACGTCGCGGGCTAGACGATGCGAGTGTCAGCCGCATCACACTACCTCGTAATGACGTCGAAGTTGCCGACACATATGCCGGGTGGGTATCCAGCACAACATCGATATCGCAAAACCCAGCAAACCCATGAGCGGCAGGGTGGGCACATCCACACCCGTTCGCATCCAGCCCTCAATACCTGAACTCAACATCATCAGTGCCAGCATGACTAACGATTGCTGCAGACCATCAAACTGACGAACCCGTTGGTAGCTGAAAAGCAGCACGAGCGTTGCCAGCATGAGTCCGAAACAAGAGATACCTAACGGCGCTCCTTCAATTAAGTCTTGCGCTATTCCCACACCAAAAGCGGTCGCAACACCAACTCGATGCGGTAACGCGAGAACCCAATAGAAAAGGGCGAGTGCCACAAAGTCCGGCCTGAGAATTCGCCACTCCATAGGCAACGGCAGCAGCATGGTCATCAGGGCGACGCCCAGCGATACATAAATAACCCACAGCGCCTGCCTGCGTTCCATCACAGCGTCGCCTCGCGTTGGAGATCGCCCCACATCACGACTAAGACGTAGCGGCCGCGATCCAATAATGAGGAGGGCGCGGCAAAGACGGTGGCAAAGGCATCACCCTCCAAAACAATGACTTCGGTGACGCGAGCCACCGGATAGCCATGTGGAAAACGACCCCCTAAACCCGAGGTCACCAGCAGATCACCCACTCGAATATCTGTCGTAGCGGGTAAATGTCGAATAACGAGACGGTCAATTGAACCACTGCCTTCTGCAATGGCACGCAGCCCCGACCGATTGACCTGCACGGGTAAGGCGTGAGCGCTGTCGGTAATCAGCACAGCGCGGCTGTTCCGGTTACCGCTGAAAGTGACTTGCCCAATTAATCCCTCAGCCCCTAAAACAGGCTGTCCCTCGGCCACACCGTCGTTGACACCTTTGTCCAGCATGACGATATGCCGTGCAGGATCTGGGGACAGACTGGTGATTTGGGCCGCAATCAAATCGTCTCCAATGTCGCGGGCAGAATTCAGCAGTGCCTTGTACCGCGCGTTTTCCGACAACAACGACGCCAATCGCTGAGACTGGCCTTTTAAGACGCGATTTTCCTGCTGCAGCCTCCGCACTTCCTCCTGCAAACTGCTCCTAGATTGGAAGACATTACTCAGTCGATCCCACGCATCTAGTGGCGCGAGCACCAAACTAGTGGCAAAAGCGACGCCATCAATGGCACCGCGTTGTACTGCACTCACACGCGGATCATCCCGGAAAAAAAACAACATGAGGAAACAGGCGATACTCAACAAGAGAAACCGCGCACCGATTGGATTTTGTTTTAAGAAAAGCGGTTTGATGGCGCTGCTCCGCGTAGTCTCGAGTTATTCAGTTGACAGCAAATCCAACACATGGCGATCCATGAGTTCCAGCGCCTTACCGCCCCCTCGCGCCACACAGGTCAGAGGATCCTCGGCCACCACCACGGGGAGACCGGTATCATCAGAAATGCGCTTATCAAGATCGGTCAGCAGGGCACCTCCGCCGGTCAGCACAATCCCCGACTCGGCAATATCGGCTGCCAGTTCAGGTGGGGACTGTTCCAGTGCTAATTTAACCGACCGCAACATGGCCTCTAATGGCTCTTCGAGTGCTCCCAGAATCTCATCATTGGTCAAGGTGAAGCTCCTCGGCACGCCCTCGGCCAGATGCCGTCCTCGCACATCAATTTCTCTCAACTCGTCAGACTTTCTGGCGCAGCCAACCTCTTGCTTAATCCGCTCAGCGGTAGAATCACCGATCAAGCTACCGTATTTACGGCGCACATAAGACACAATTGACTCGTCAAAACGGTCTCCGCCGATCCGAATGGAGTCCCGATAGACCACGCCGTTTAAGGAAATGATGGCGATCTCTGTAGTACCACCACCAATGTCCACCACCATACAGCCGCTGGCCTCTTCCACTTGCAAGCCTGCGCCAATCGCAGCGGCCATCGGCTCTTCTATCAGCCTGACTTCCCGGGCCCCGGCACTCAAGGCTGACTCACGGATCGCCCGCCGCTCTACTTGCGTCGACATGCAGGGCACACAGATCAAGACGCGCGGACTGGGTCGGATAAACTTGCTTTCATGCACCTTGGCAATAAAGTGCTGCAGCATTTTTTCGGTGACTTGAAAGTCAGCAATCACACCATCTTTTAAGGGGCGAATCGCTTGAATATTGCCCGGCGTACGACCCAGCATTCGCTTTGCTTCTGTGCCCACCGCCTCAATCGATTTCTGCCCATTGTGATGACGAATGGCGACAACCGATGGCTCGTCGAGAATGATCCCGCGTTCCTTGACGTAAATCAGGGTATTGGCAGTGCCCAGATCTATTGATAAATCGGTAGAAAACATCCCGCGGAGGCGCTTGAGCATCATCATTCCCTGACTGTGGCGGCCTGCCGCAGGGGCGGAGGCCAAAAAATATCAACGCGGTCGAGCAATAACACTTAACCGCATAGGCACACTCCAACGAAAAATGGCCTCAAAACTGACGTTCCAGACGCCATATTGCAAGAGAATGTAGCGCTTCGGGGGTTTTTGGGCAAGCGACAAGTATGTTAGTTTTCGGGCCCACTTAAACGGAAACGCGGTTATGTCGGTCACGCCAGAAGATATTGAGAAAGTTGCCCTGCTTGCTCGACTCAGTATTTCAGAGTCTGAGCTGCCAGAAGTCACCGAACGCTTCAGCAAAGTGCTCGATCTCGTCGACGAACTGAATACGATTAATACCGATGGCGTGATCCCGATGTCTAATCCCCATGATATGACGCAACGGTTGCGCGCAGACACCGTGACAAGCCACAACACTCGAGAAGCCTTAATGGCATCCGCACCCGCCCAAGACAACGGCTATTTTCTCGTTCCAAAGGTCATTGATTGATGCCAGATAGTGACGTGTTAAACGCTTCTGTCAGCGAACTCCATCGTATGCTCTCGACACGTGCCATTTCCAGCGAAGAGCTGGTAAGCACGTACCTGGGACAAATCGAAGCAGGAAATGATGCGCTAAATGCCGTCATCACCCTCTGTCGTGACCAGGCTCTCATCGATGCCCGTAAAGCCGATCAAATCCTGTCGCGAGGCGAAGGCAACCCGCTCACGGGCATCCCTTTGCTACATAAAGATATCTTTTGCACTCAGGGCGTTCGCACTACTTGTGGCTCCCATATGCTGGAGACTTTTGAGCCCGCATATGACGCGACAGTGGTTACTAAACTCAAAACGGCAGGGACTGTTACCCTCGGAAAGTGCAATATGGATGAGTTCGCTATGGGATCATCCAATGAGACCAGCTTTTTCGGTGCGGTGAAAAACCCGTGGGACCTTGACTGTGTGCCCGGTGGGAGTTCGGGCGGGTCGGCAGCGGCACTCGCGGCCGGATTCGCACCACTGGTTACCGGCACGGATACAGGAGGCTCCATCAGACAGCCCGCCTCCTTATGCGGCATCACAGGATTAAAACCAACCTATGGCCGGGTGTCGCGGCTCGGTATTATCGCCTTCGCATCATCATTAGATCAGGCAGGGCCTATGGCGAGGTCAGCGGAAGATTGCGCGCACATGTTAACGGCAATGTCGGGCATCGATGCAGGAGACTCAACCTCCGCCGATAGAGCGGTACCCGATTTTGCAGCGGCACTCAATGGTGAGATAGCGGGCCTGCGCATCGGGATACCTCGTGAGTATTTTAATGAGGCACTCAACCCCGAGGTCCGAGCGCGCATCATGGCAGCGTTGTCACAGTTAGAAAAAGCAGGGGCTCGGCTTATCGATATCGATTTGCCTCACACCCACTACGCTATCGCCACTTATTACGTCATTGCACCTGCAGAGGCCTCCGCCAACCTAGCCCGTTACGATGGCGTACGATTTGGTCATCGCTGTGACGCCCCCATCGACCTTGAGGATCTGTATCTTCGGTCTCGTAGCGAGGGATTTGGAGAAGAGGTCCAACGGCGTATTCTGGTTGGCACCTATGCCTTATCGTCTGGCTTTTACGATGCCTACTTTAATAAGGCCCAGCAAGTCAGGCGCATTATTGCGGAAGATTTTCATGGCGCTTTCGAGACCGTCGATGTGATTGCAGGGCCCTCCGCGCCGAACGTCGCTTTTCAGTGTGGCACGAAGCAACAAGACCCCGTAGCGATGTACATGGAGGACATTTACACTTTGGCGGTTAACTTAGCAGGCTTGCCAGGCTTGTCTACGCCAGCCGGGCTGATCGATGGGATGCCTGTGGGCTTGCAGCTCATTGGCAAGGCCTTCGACGAGGCGACGATCCTGAACACGGCGCATCGGCTGCAGCAAGACACCGATTGGCATACGATCCGACCAAACTTTGGGGCTTTCCAATCATGAACTGGGAAATCGTCATGGGATTGGAGGTCCATTTACAACTGGCGACACAGTCCAAAATTTTTTCAGGATCAGCAACGCAGTTCGGAGCGGAACCCAACTGTCAGGCCGATCCAGTCGACCTTGGCATGCCAGGCATGCTGCCTGTATTGAATGAAGAAGCCGTTCGCCATGCCGTCAAGTTTGGGCTGGGTATCGGGGCCAAGATCGGTGAGCGTTCTGTTTTTGATCGAAAAAACTATTTTTACCCAGATCTGCCCAAGGGCTATCAGGTCAGTCAATTCTTTGCACCGATCGTTTGCGAGGGCGTCTTTGAGGTCCCTATGGCAGATGGATCATTATTACCGATCCGCATCACCCGGGCCCATTTAGAAGAAGACGCGGGCAAATCGGTCCACGATATCTTCCCCCGTGAAACCGGAATCGATTTAAACCGGGCAGGCACCCCGCTGCTAGAAATCGTTACCGAGCCTGATTTTCGAACCGCAGAGCAAGCTGTCGCTTACCTGAAGGCGCTGCATTCACTGGTCACTTACTTGGGCATCTCCGACGGCAACATGGCAGAGGGATCAATGCGTTGCGATATCAATATCTCGCTTCGAAAACAGGGCACCGACGCACTGGGGACCCGTACAGAGATCAAAAACGTCAACTCCTTCCGTTTTGTCGAGCGCGCCATTCACACTGAATGCGAGCGTCAGGCGGATATTCTTGATAGCGGGGGTCGCATCATTCAGGAAACGCGGCTTTATGATGCTGAGCAAAATGTCACACGCTCCATGCGTTCCAAAGAAGTCGCTAACGACTATCGATACTTTCCCGAACCCGACCTCCTGCCCATCGAGATTGATGCCGCCTACATTGAAGCGGTTCGCGCCACGCTACCTGAACTACCAGGCGCAAAGCGGGACCGCTTCGTGCGTGATTATGGTCTGAGCGAATACGACGCGACACTATTGGTACCAAATCACGCAATGGCGTCTTTTTTTGAAGCAGTCGTTGAACACTGTGATGTAGCAAAACCGGCTGCAAATTGGATTTTAGGGGATTTATTGGGGGCGCTGAATAGAGCTGATATCGCCATTGAGAAAAGCCCCATATCAGCGCAGCAACTTGCCGGCTTAATCAGCCGGATCGAGGATGGCACGCTATCGAGTAAGTTGGCAAAACAAGTTTTTGACGCCATGTGGGAAGGACTTGGTGATGCGGATGAGATCATTGATTCACGCGGACTCAAACAGGTCAGTGACGAAGGGGCCCTAGAAAAAATGGTGGCTGAGGTGATCGCTGCGAACCCAGATCAGGTCGCGCAATATTTAGCGGCAGACGAGGCGAAGCGCAAAAAGCTCAGTGGATTTTTTGTCGGGCAGATCATGAAGGCATCGCAAGGGCAGGCAAATCCAAAGCTACTGAACCAATTGTTACTCGAAAAGTTAGCCGCTCAATCCTGAACTCTACCCTTCATATACTTGAGACGATTTTCCCGTTTTTGATCGCTACTTTTTTTCAATAACACATAAACCGATCCGGTACCGCCATGAGCGGGCTGTGCCGAGTGGAAAGCTTGCACCGCATCGAGCTCTCTTAACCAATGGTTCACGTAACCTTTGAGCACTGCTTTGCGGTCTGATGGCCCACCAGATTGGCCCTTACCATGAACAATCAACAGATTTCGGAGGCCCAATTCCGACGCGTCGCGGATGAAAGCAAATACCTCCTCTCGCGCCTGCTTAACCACCAGCCGATGCAAATCAAGCCTCGCATCAGTCTGATACTGCCCTAAGCGAAGCTTGCGATAGACCCCATTCTGAATGCCAGGACGCTTGAATGCTAAGATGAACCATGGATCCAGTGGCAACACACCCTCATCCACCAGCGGATTACAGACGGCATCCTCTCCCTCCGCGGCTCGTCGACGGCCACTTTGCTGATCCTCAGAGAGCGCCTCTTTGACCAGTCGGACTCGCGCATCTCTCTCGAGCGGTTTTACGCCGGCCATCTCTTGCGCAAATAGCTCATCGTCACTCACTAGTGGTTGCACTCTGCTTAGTCATACGCGCAGTATAGTCAGTCTTTAATCATTACGGCGATGACCATGAGCGGCAATTTTTTGACCGGCGCGGGCTACTTTCTGCGGGGGCTAAGCATGATTTTTCAGCCGGGGTTACGCCAGTTCGTGATGGTGCCGCTAGCCGCCAACATCCTGCTCTTTAGCCTCATGGGCTGGGGTCTGTTCCAGCTGATCTCTGATTTTTATGACGCCGCCATGCTCAGCGTTCCCGAGTGGCTTCAGTTTCTGACATGGATCATTACGCCTTTGCTGTGGCTGGTCGGTAGCCTGATGACGGGATACGTCTCGACGCTAGCAGTGCTCCTGCTGACTTCACCCTTTCACGGCTTGCTGTCGGAGCGGGTTGAAGAGCTGGTGACCGGCGAGCCGATTCCATCATCAGACAGTTTCGGCCGCGCCCTCTTGGAGGTGCCCAGAGCCTTTCTGCGGGAAGTGAGAAAACTGCTGACCTATTTACCAGCGGCACTAGGCATGCTGCTGCTGACGATCATTCCTGTCTTTAATGCGCTTGCACCGCTCGGGTGGTTCTTGCTGGGCGCTTGGCTGATGAGCTTACAATTTATCGATTATCCAATGGACAATCACCGGCTTCCCTTTAGGGACGTTCGGGACGCCTGCGCGGCTAGGAGAGCTTCGACCATCGGGTTTGGTGGTACCGTCGCCTTTTTCACGAGCATACCCCTTGTCAATCTCATTGTGATTCCGGCCGCGGTCATCGGTGCCACGCTGCTCTGGTGCGAGGAGTTACGCGGCCAGCGGTAACGCTGCGTCACACATTGATCATGGCGGTGAGATACAGGCGAGAGAATGCCCCAAAAGCGCCTCTATGTCTGGCAACAAAAAAGCGTCGTCCTCACTGGCAAAGCTAATCGATACGCCTGTAGCGCCCGCTCGACCCGTGCGACCAATACGATGCACATAGTCCTCAGGGTCTTCGGGGAGGTTGTAATTCACCACGTGAGAAATACCCTCTACGTGAATGCCTCGTCCTGCGACATCAGTGGCAACCAGTACTTTGCACTGGCCCGATTTAAACTGCTCTAAGGTGCGCGTGCGCTTAGCCTGAGTCACCTCGCCAGACAACATACCGCAGTGCACACCGGCTTTGCGCAACTTCTCGTGCAGACGGCGCACCTGATCCCGACGATTCGCAAATATAATGACGCTCTCCACCTCGGGATCTTGCAGTAAATCCATCAGCACAGAAAAGCGATCACTACTCGCCACCAGGTAGACTTTTTGATCCACTGAAGCGGTAGCAACACGCTCGGGTTCAATTTCTACCGTGACGGGCTCAAAGGTCCACTGCTGCGCTAAGTTCATCACGTCTTGCGTGAAGGTTGCCGAGAAGAGCAGCGTTTGGCGATCTTCTCTACGAGGAGTCGTACGGACGATCCGCTTGACTTGAGGTATGAAGCCCATGTCTAACATGCGATCCGCCTCGTCCAGCACCAAGATCTCAACTCGATCCAGTGCTAGATCTCGCCGCTCCATAAAATCAATCAGTCTCCCAGGGGTCGCAACAATAAGATCTACCGGAGACCGATTCACTTTGCTCAGCTGCTTTTGGTAATCCGCTCCCCCGATCAACGTAACGGTTTTCAAACCGGTGAACCGCCCTAGCTCCTCTGCGTCTTCCGCAATTTGCACCACTAACTCACGAGTGGGCGCAATGATGACCGCACGCGGCTCACCCAAAAAGCGCTCACCCTCTATCGGATGGCTGAGCAGATCGTTAAAAATAGTAATCAGAAAAGCAGCCGTCTTGCCGGTACCCGTTTGGGCCTTGCCAATGGCATCATTACCCCCGAGGGTATGCGGCAAAATTTGCGCCTGTATCGGCGAACAAAACTCAAAACCTAGCGCATCGATACCTTTTTGTACCGTGACATCAAGGTTCAGTGTGTCAAACTTCACTGGCACTGCCGTAGGATGCGTTTCAGCGGGAATGGCCGGCTCGGCCGTAATAGCGACTTCTTTTTGCACAATCGTGCCTGAGGAAAAATGAGCGCGCAGTTTAGCACAGCCTAGCGGAGTAGAATGCGCCCTTGGGCTCTCGCCCAGACGGTCGCTTTACAGGATATGCCTATTCATGCAGCCACACTCCTTCCCATCCCGCTTTATTGCTGAGCTGCGTCCTCTATGGGGCATCGCCTGGCCGTTGATCATTGCTCAAACCGCCCAAATTGGGACCGGTGTGGTCGATACCTTAATGGCGGGCAACTATAGCGATATCGACTTGGCAGCGATCGCAGTGGGCTTCAACATTTGGCTGCCACTGTATTTGGTAATTCTAGGGACGCTTTTCGCTTGCTCAGCGATCGTCGCACAAGACTATGGCGCGGGGAATATCGCACGCGTCCGAAGCTTCCTGCCACAGGGTTTGTGGGTCGCTATTGCGCTGAGTGCCGTCATGACACCGCTGTGCCTTAACATTGGCTCTGTTATCCACATGCTGGGCTTAGCCGATGAGACAGCAGCAAAAACCGCCGCTTACATCAGCCGTGTCGGCTTAGGTTTTCCAGCACTCGGTATTTTCATGGCGCTTCGGTATCACACTCAAGGACTGGGGATTACGGCGCCTTTTGCCATGGCCAGCGTGATTGGCTTTCTTGCAAACGTGCCACTCAACTACATGTTGATCTTTGGCGTCTGGGGCGCGCCCGAGTTAGGCGCAGAGGGCTGTGGCCTCGCCACAGCAGCGTCGATGTGGATCAGCACCATCATCATCACCCTCTACGTGCTCCGGGCAAAACCGTTACAGCCCTTCCTACCGGAGCGCTGGCTCCAATGGCCAGATCGCCGTCGTATCAAAGAAATTTTAGCCGTCGGCTTACCGGTTGGACTGACCTTTTTTCTGGAGACAGGGGTCTTCTCTGCGATTACCTTATTCATTGCCCAACTGGGTGAGGCAGCAGTCGCCGCCCACCAGATTACCTTTAATCTTTGGGATGTGTTTTATATTCCAATGGTCAGTATCGGTAGTGCCATGGCGACCCGCATGGGTCACGCTATTGGCGCAGGGAATACCGAGGATGTTCGCATGGCGCTGCGCGTGGGCGCTACGTTGTCGGCGCTGGTGGGCTTAGTCACTATGGCATTGCTGTTGCTATTTCCGCAGGAGATTATCGGCGCCTACACACAGTCGAGGGATGTCAGAGACCTCGCGCTGCGCCTACTTCGTTTAGCAGCACTGTTTATTATGATCGACGTCATTCAAATTGTCGGTTCGTTTGTCCTGCGAGCTTATAAAGAGACGCGCTTCCCGTTTATCGTTGTCACCCTCTCCTACTGGGGGCTGGCGTTGCCATTGGGGTATCTATTGGCGATTCATTGGGGTGACAGCAGTCCTGAGGGTACGATTGATTTCTGGTATGCCACCATTGCAGGCATATCGGTTGCAACAGTACTCATCGTCTGGCGAGTGCGGAAGATACTGAGCGCGCTAGATTGAAAAAAGGGGTCTCGCCTATGTGCTAACCACCTTTGCCACACAGCGGGCAATCTGGACGCGCACTGAGGGTGATCGCTGAAGACTCAACTGACCAGCCATCGATGTAATGCAGAACTCCCCACGGCAAAGAGGCACCCAATAAATACTTCAGAGCGGCTAGACTCTGTTGCATCGCGATCATGCCGACAACGGGGCCCAAGATACCTAGCGTTGCGCAACCGCCCAGCGCTTGGTTGCCATCCGCAGATCCCAAGCAGTGGTAACAACCCATTTGGCGAGCTGGATCGAAAGCGATCCATTGCCCTGCCGTTTGCACAGCTGCCCCCATGAGCCACGGCAACTGTCTCTCATAAGTTGATCGGTCAATATCAAGGCGGGCCTGCATCGAATCAGAGGCATCAATCACCAAGTCGACGCCATCGAGCAATGCCTGAGAAGATTCGGGGTCAAATTGCCCCATACAACCCTCCAGCTCAATATCAGTGTTAGCGGCGCGAAGGCGGTTTGTCAGCGCATTGACCTTAGGTGCACCAATGTCTGCCTCTGTGTAGACCACCTGACGCGGAAGATTACTTAACTCCACCTGATCTGGGTCGACCACACGAATATGCCCAACCCCGGCTCCGGCGAGGTACTGTGTCACGGGACAACCTAGACCCCCTGCGCCTACCACCAACACGCAGCTACGCTGCAATCGCATCTGTCCGTCTAAATCTACCTGTGGCATCACAAGCTGTCTCGCGTATCGCGCCAGCTGATGGTCTGTCAGCGTGTCCATTGCCCCCCCCGTTAGCCGCTCATGACCCGACCAGTCTAATCGTGTACTCACTGAGCAAAACGCTTGTTCCTGCAGTGCTGCTCGGACGGCGCTGGCCTGGTCAAAACCGTGTTCCAATAATAACCAGCCGCCCTCGGTGAGGTGGTCACGGGCATGATGGATAATGTGCTGCAGTGCCTCCAGTCCCGTCACACCACCAACCAGCGCACGGTCGGGCTCGGCGGGCAAGTCGCCTTGTAATAAATGAGGGTCATCGGCGGCAATATAAGGTGGATTCGCAATAATCAGCTGCCAGCTGCGACCGCTGAGTGCACCGAACCAATCACTCAGCAGCCAGTCCACTTCCAACCCAAGCGCAATGGCGTTGTCGCGAGCACAGTCCAATGCATCAGGACTACTGTCGATACCAGAGCGACACGCTTTGCAAGACAATGCGATCGCCCCGCTACCCGTCCCCATATCCAACACGCTACTGGCCCCAGCATCGATCTGTTCGATCGCCCATTCCACCAGGTGCTCTGTTTCCCGGCGAGGGACCAA
>JAOHHD010000019.1 GCA_028117185.1 Luminiphilus sp. | reverse complement strand
GGAATGGGTGTATCAAACGCTACCTAACCCTTTGATATCGAGAGGTTATTATCACTAATATTGGAGGCTCGGGTCGGAATCGAACCGGCGTTGACGGATTTGCAATCCGCTGCATTACCACTCTGCCACCGAGCCTTGTTGTTGCCGCCAATACGCCGCAGCTTTAGCGGAACGTCTCCCGCCAAGGCCGCGGATTATACACAGCCACGCGCAAAAGCGAAAAGCAAACAAACCTGACAAACCAAATACTTTTTAACGCGCTCGCGGTAAGCTAGCGCCACTATTAATAAAAGATAAAAGAGACTCCGTTTATGTCGCCGATAAAAATAGCCGCCGCTCTATCTGTGTTATTCGCATCCAATGCCCTTGGGGCAACTCCAACACAAAACAGCTATTCCCCTGGGGTAGGGACGGACTATCCAAAGCAAGTTTTTTTTGGCGACCTCCACCTACACTCCAATATCTCAGCAGACGCCCACTCGATGGGCAATCTATTGTTAAGCAGCGCTGACGCCTATCGCTTCGCCCGAGGAGAAAAGGTCGTTGCCTCCAATGGATTACCCGCACAGTTAAAACGTCCACTAGATTTCTTGTCCGTCACAGACCATGCAGAATTCATGGGCCTGTATCGGATGTTTACCATCGAAGATCCCCGTTTAACCACCACCGCACTGGGCAAGGCCTGGGCATCACAGTATTTAACCAAGCCTGACCCCAATGAAACCGACCCAACGAGAGTCGCATCGAGCAATCCCATTGCGGCTTTCGTGAACAGCATAAACGACCCAAACGCAGCCCGGGACGCCTATCCGGAAGCACTTAAGCACGCTATTTGGGCTGATGTCGCGCGAACAGCCGATGAGTTTAATGCACCTGGCATCTTTACTGCGTTTACGGGCTACGAATGGACCGCGATGAGAGACGGTAACAACCTTCATCGCTGTATCATTCTCAAAGATAACGCGGATGTCGTGAGCGGATGGATACCCTACTCCGCACAGTCATCGAGTGACCCAGAAGCACTCTGGCAAGCGCTGACCGAATATGAGTCGCTTACCGGCGGTGAGGCACTGTCGATTCCTCATAACGGCAATCTGAGTAATGGCTTGATGTGGGATACCAAAAGACTGGAGGGCGGTGCGCTCGATCAGGAATATGCCGACGCACGTATGCGCTGGGAACCCATTGCCGAAGTCACGCAAATTAAAGGAGATAGCGAGACCCACCCCGTTTTATCGCCCGATGACCCCTTTGCCGATTTCGAACGCTGGGACGAATACAACATCTCCAATACCGTCAAGACGACGCCCGACATGTATCCGGGTTCTTACGCCCGATCGGCACTCAAGCGGGGACTCGCCTTAGAGAAAACGATTGGCGCCAACCCCTATGCCTTTGGAATGATTGGCAGCACTGATGATCACACCTCACTGGCGACGGCAGAAGAAGACAATTTCTTTGGTAAATTCGCCAACTCTGAGCCCGGTATTCGCACACCTGATTCGCGGATGGCGGGTCTTAATGCCGACTGGGAGCTGGGCGCCTCAGGTCTTGCTGCAGTTTGGGCGCCAGACAATACGCGTGGTGATCTCTTCGCCAGCATGAAACGCCGCGAAGTGTATGCCACGACAGGCTCTCGCATTGTGTTGCGCTTTTTTGGCGGTTGGCAGTTCGCTGCCAACAGCATACACAGCCCCTATTTTGAGACCATCGGTTATCGGGATGGCGTACCAATGGGTGGCGAACTGTCCAGACAAAAAGAGGCGCGCGCGCCATCGTTTATGGTTCAGGCGATGAAAGATCCTGATGCAGCTAATCTCGATCAGGTACAGATTATTAAAGGCTGGATTGATGCCGATGGGATGACGCATGAACAGATTTACTATGTGGCCCTCTCTGACAACCGTCAGATTGATCCAGCAACAGGCCAGCCCGAACTGGTCGGCAGCACCGTTGACCTCGAGACCGTCTCCTTTTCGAACACGATCGGAGCCGTACAGCTGAGTGCGCAATGGACCGACCCCGAATTTGATGCCTCGCAGGCCGCTTTTTATTACGCTAGAGCCATCGAAATTCCTCGCCCACGATGGAGTGAGTACGACCGAAAATACTTTGGTGGCGACTTTGGTAAGGCACCAAGCACTGTGCAAGATCGAGCCTACTCTTCGCCCATTTGGTATCGCCCTGAGTGATCAGACGAACAAGCTAGAAAAGAGGCAGAAATCGGCGATAATACTGGACCAAATCATGACGGTCGCAATGAAAATTAATCACTGATATGGTGTGTTTAACAAATAATTGAGGCGGTGAAATCACCGCCTTGATAACACAGTAGGTATGACATCAGCATCATCACTTTGGGGGGCGCGGCCAGTGGTCGGGCGAGGTGAATAACGTGAAACCAACTGATCTAAGAGACCCGGAATATTTCCATAAAGTGGTCGATTGTCAGTATGCCTGTCCTGCGCATACACCAGTTCCTGAATATATCCGTCTCATTGCTCAAGAACGCTATGACGATGCGTACATGGTGAATTGGGAATCCAATGTATTCCCGGGCATTTTGGGGCGCACCTGCGATAGACCCTGTGAACCCGCTTGCCGTCGTGGGCGCGTCGAAGAAGAGCCTGTGGCAATTTGCAGGCTCAAGCGGGTGGCAGCAGATAATAAAGGCTCTATTACCGATCGTCTTCCCAGCATCCCAAGACAAAAAAATGGTAAGCGGATTGCCCTCATCGGAGGTGGTCCCGCCTCGTTAACCGTCGCACGTGATCTGGCACCACTAGGCTACCAATTAGATCTTTATGACAGCCAACCCGCTGGTGGTGGCTTTATGCGCAGTCAGATTCCCTCTTTTCGCCTGCCACCAGAGGTACTCGACGAAGAGGTCGACTACGTCCTAGACATGGGTATTCAGTCGCACTTCGATACCTATGTAGAAAGCCTCAAATCCATTATTGATAAAGGATACGACGCCATCTTTGTTGGCACCGGCGCTCCTCGCGGCAGCGATCTGGATCTACCTGGTCGACAAGCATGTGAAAAACAGATCCACGTGGGTATCGAATGGCTTGGGTCAGTCGCCTTCGATCACATTCAAAAAGTGGGAAAGCGAGTCCTGGTACTGGGCGGGGGCAATACGGCGATGGACTGCTGTCGAACAGCTCGCAGACTTGGTGGAGAGGACGTCAAAGTGGTGGTGCGCTCAGAGTTTGCGCGCATGAAGGCATCGCCTTGGGAAATTGAGGATGCTCAAGAAGAAGACATCCCAATACTCAACAATCATGTGCCGAGAGAGTTTGTCCACGAAAATGGCAAGTTAACCGGCATGCGCTTTGACAAGGTGGATGTGGTTTACGATTCGTCAGGCAAACGCAACCTTGTCCCTACGGGCGAAGAGATCTTTTTCGCTGCCGATGAGGTTCTTATTGCCATTGGCCAGGACAACGCATTCCCGTGGATTGAGCGCGATCTCGGCATCGAGTTTGGCAAATGGGACATGCCTCATGTCGATAAGCGCACATTCCAATCGAGCAACCCCAAAGTATTCTTTGGTGGAGACGCCGCTTTTGGCCCCGAAAATATCATTACCGCAGTAGCGCACGGACACCAGGCTGCGGTTTCCATAGACCTTTTTCTCTCGGGTAAATCGACACAACAACGCCCGGCTCCCGGCGTGAATTTAATCAGCCAAAAAATGGGCGTACACGAGTGGAGCTACGACAATCTTGTCACCGTCGACCTCCGCGAAAAAGTGCCCCACGTGGACAAGGTCACTGCGCTAAAAGATCGTAAAGTCGAAGTAGAACTCGGATTTGATATTAACGCCGCTTACCGCGAAGCTGAGCGATGCCTTAATTGTGATGTGCAGACCGTATTTGACGGCGCAAAGTGCATTGAGTGCGACGGCTGCACCGATATCTGTCCTACTGACTGCATCAATTTCATCGATAACGCCGATGAGGTTGCGTTGCGCCGAACGCTTCGCGCTCCAGCCAATGACACCACTCAAGATCTTTATGTCTCGGGCGCGCTGGCACAAACACAGCGGGTCATGGTGAAGGACGAAAATGTTTGTCTGCACTGTGGTTTATGCGCAGAACGTTGCCCTACTGGCGCTTGGGACATGCAGCGGTTCCTGTACTCGGTGACAAAGGCGGGCTAACCATGCAACCTAAAGAATCGATTAATGACTTCGTTATCAAGTTTGCCAACGTTAACGGTACCGGATCAGCAAGCGCCAATGGCATGTTTGCAAAAGCCATCTTCCGAATGGGAATCCCCGTAAGTCCCCGGAATATCTTCCCATCTAATATTCAGGGACTACCAACGTGGTACGAAGTCCGGGTCAGTCAAGATGGTTATCTTGGCCGGCGTGGCGGCATCGACATGATGATCAGTGTCAATCCACAAAGCTTTGCTAAGGATGTTTCTGAAGTAGAGCCCGGTGGCTATATGCTCTACGACACCACCAAACCACTGGACCTGCGCCACGTACGCAGAGATGTAAATTACCTTGGCATACCACTGACCGAAATGTGCTTACGCGAGTACACCGATTCTCGCCAAAGGCAACTCTTTAAAAATGTGATCTATGTAGGTGCTTTAGCAGCACTCCTTAATATCGATTTCGCCATATTGAAAGATCTTGTTCGCGAACAGTTCAAAGGAAAAGAAAAACTGATTACCCCCAACATCCATGCCTTGGAATTGGGACATCAATACGCTTCCACCCACTTTACCTGCCCGCTGGGTATTCATCTCAAAGCCGGAGAGCAAACACCCAAGCACATAGAGGAATTCGATCAAATTCTCATGTATGGCAACACCGCGACGGCGTTGGGCGCTGTTTATGCGGGCGCAACGGTGGCGGCTTGGTATCCCATTACACCCTCGACATCGGTTGTCGATGCGTTCGAAAAATATTGCCGTCGACTGAGAATTGATCCGGGAACAGGCAAGAAAAACTACGCCATTGTGCAAGCCGAAGACGAGCTCTCAGCCATGGGAATGGTGATCGGTGCCAACTGGAATGGGGCTCGCGCCTTTACGGCAACCAGCGGCCCGGGGCTCTCATTGATGAGCGAATTCTTGGGTCTCGCCTACTTTGCTGAGGTACCTGCGGTGCTCGTCGATGTGCAGCGCGCCGGCCCCTCTACCGGCATGCCAACACGCACCCAACAGTCAGACATATTTGCCGCGGCGTACGCCTCACACGGTGATACCAAGCACGTGTTGCTGTTTCCAGCCACGCCGGCCGAATGCTTCAGCATGACGGTAGAAGCTTTTGATCTAGCCGAACGATTGCAAACGCCTGTCATCATGATGAGCGATTTAGATCTTGGTATGAACGAGTGGATGTCACCGCCTTTGGAATTCGACGACAGTTATCGTTATGACCGGGGAAAGGTGCTGACCGGCGAAGAACTCGATGCAATGACCGAGCGCTTTGGGCGTTACTTGGACGTGGATGGCGATGGCATCCCTTACCGGACTTATCCAGGAGCACATCCGACCAAGGGCGCTTACTTCACTCGAGGCAGCTCGAGAGACGAGTATGCCGCTTACACCGAGGACGGTGACGTCTATGTGCGCAACATGGACCGGCTGTTGCAAAAATTTGAAACAGCGAAATCACTGGTTCCCGAGGCCAAGATTAAAATGGCAGAAGCGCCCACCAAAGAAGCGCTGCTGTTCTTTGGGACTACCGCTTCGCCAGCCTATGAAGCACTGGAGATGTTAGAAAAAGAAAACATTCATCTCGACACCCTACGGCTACGATCGTTTCCCTTTACACAAGAAGTCGAAGACTTTATTGAGGCGCACGATCGTATCTTTGTCATTGAGCAAAACAGAGACGGCCAGATGCGTCGCCTACTGCTCAATGAAACCAACGTTGAAGCTAACGCCAAGCTTGTCTCAGTGGTGGAATACGATGGGCTCCCAGTGACGGCGCGAAAAATTGCTACCGTGATCCGAGGACATTTGGGTGTCAGCAACGTCACTTCATTGGTGTCAAAGGAAAAGGAAACTGCCTAATGACTTACGCTAAACCCGCTTTTCGTCATCCCGAATCCAAGACCAATGAGGTCGGCTGCACCCGCCGCGATTATGAAGGTGGTCTGTCGACGCTCTGCGCCGGGTGCGGTCATGACTCTATCAGCGCTGCGATTATTGACGCTTGCTTTGAGCTCTCGATTGAACCACACCAGGTTGCCAAGCTCTCGGGCATCGGCTGCTCATCGAAAACGCCCGCTTATTTTCTCAGTGGCTCACACAGCTTTAATAGCGTGCACGGCCGAATGCCCTCAGTGGCCACAGGCGCCAATGTTGCCAATCGAGACCTCATCTATATCGGCGTCTCTGGAGATGGTGATACCGCCTCAATTGGCATGGGTCAGTTTGCGCACGTTATGCGCCGCAATCTCAACATGACCTATATCGTCGAGAATAACGGCTGCTATGGCCTCACCAAAGGGCAAGATTCTGCCACCATGGATACCGACTCTGTCAGTAAAAAGGGCGATATTAACCCCTACATGCCGATCGACTTAGTGCGTCTAGGTATCGAAGTCGGGGCAACCTTTGTGGGCCGCAGCTTCTCGGGTGACAAAGAGCAACTGGTCCCGCTCATTAAAGCCGCACTCAGCCATCGTGGATTCGCTTTACTGGATGTCATTTCGCCCTGCGTCACTTTCAATAACCACCAAGGCTCAACCAAGAGCTACGCTAATTTCCGCGAGCATAATGAAGCGATGCCTGTCGATTTTATACCACGCCGGGAAGCAATCACTGCCAGCTATGACGCCGGAGTGGTCAAGGAGGTCTGCTTACATGACGGGTCGGTGCTGCGCCTGCAAAAAGTAAACAACGAGTACAATATTGAAGACGCTCAATCTGCATTGGATGCGATTGCGCATCACACCAAGCAGGATCGCATCTTGACCGGATTACTCTACATTAATCGTGACAGCGAAGAGCTCCATGATGTACTGCAAACCGCTTCGAAGCCGCTCAACACCATGACGCAGCGAGACCTATGCCCAGGCTCTCGTTTCCTCGACTCGATTAACGCCGGGCTCCGCTAAGCCTCGCGCGAGGCGCTGACAGACCTGCCGTTATGGTGCTGATAACCAAACCTTCCCTGTGCGGCTTTGTCCGCCCAGCGCGCCGCCTTGCACGTCCACTGGGTCTCACTGCAACGCCGGGCATGTTGGGCACTGATTTCTAGTACATCGACGCCCGCCTCCAGCAGCATAGGCAACTGATCGGGCAGCAGATCCCCGACTACCTCTAGGTGCCCCTTAAAGCCAATCTGTCGAAGCTGCCGGGCGAGCGTAAAAACCCGACCGTCCGAGAAATTAGCCACGACTAATGCAATGACAGGCTCTGCTAGCCAGGCGTCCAACATCGATAGTGAGGTCACCTCAGAGACCTGCTTTTCGGCGCGCTGAGCACTCTCTTCTTCCACCGCCATAAAGTGGCCGCTGTGATCGACCCTGACGGTATCCATCGCATCACTCATCGCGAAGAAACCGCAATGACATTGGGATTTCGGTGCAGTCCGCACTCTAATTTGGCCTGGCCTCGCCAACGCCCTGCCCTCACATCCTCCCCTCGCCCCACTCGCGAAGTACACGGCTCACAACCAATTGATGGATAGCCTTTACCCACGAGAGGATGTCGCGGTAGCTGATGCTGAGCGTGATAGGATTCGATACGCGCTGCAGTCCAATCAGCCAGCGGGTTAAATTTCCAAACGTGATAGATATCATCCCACTCAATGCGCGCGAGCTGCGCACGGTCAGCGGAGTGGAATTGCTTTTGTCCGGTAATCCAGCCGGCATAAGGCTTCAGTGCGCGTTTTAGCACCTGCACCTTTCTGACCGCACAACATCGGTCCGGGTCTCTTTGATGCAGCGTACCCGCATCGTCGTAGCGCTTTTCAGACAGCGGATCAATGCCAATGGTTTTGGCACCCCGCAGCCCCAAACGCTTAATCAGCTCGTCACGGTAGACGAGGGTCTCAGGAAAATGAAAGCCGGTGTCGAGAAACACCACGCGGCTCTCCGGACGCAATGCGGCGACTAAATGCAGTAGTACGGCGCTCTCGGCGCCAAAACTGGACACCACTGCTAGTTCACCAAATGGCGTTCGCTGGGCGAGTAATCGGTCCAAAAAAGCTTCCGTATCCAGTAGTTCGAGCGCATCAGATGCGGCGCTCACAGCCAATACATCGGCGGGGGCTGCAGCAACCGTATTAAGCGGCATCACTCACCTCATAAAGCGCAATGCGAAAGGGCTCAGTACCCAATCTTTCTACCGAGGTCGCAAACGTCTCCGCTGGCGACAAGCGCAGGGCAAGATAGGTATCCAACAGACGATCCAGTGCCAGCACCAAATCGTCTTCACTGAAACCAGGCCCCATTTTGTCGCCCAGTTTTGCCGCTAACCCGCCACGCCCGCCAAGCGTTAGCTGGTAGTTTTCAACGCCGGCCTTATCGAGGCCTAAAATACCAATGTCACCGATATGATGATGACCGCAGGCATTGATACAGCCGGATATTTTAATCTTCATGGGACCCAGAGTGCGTTCCCTTGCTCGATACCGCAGCGATAACCGTTGCGCAATCGGTATCGAGCGCGCAGTCGCTAATGCGCAATAATCCATGCCGGGACACGCAATCAGGTCTGATACCAAACCAATATTCGCCGTCGCCAATTGAGTGGCACACAGGCGCTGATAAACAGCGGGCAAGTCTGCCTGTGCAATGTGAGGCAGCACAATATTTTGTTCATGACTGACACGTAGCTCGCTGAATCCATACTGTTCAGCGATATCCGCCAAGCATCGCATCTGTTCGGCACTCGCATCGCCCGGTGTTTTACCGTGTGCTTTCAAACTCACGGTAACGGAGGCGTAACACTCCTGCTTATGTGGGTTGACGTTGCGCTCTACCCAAGATCGAAATGCGGGCACTGTATCAATCTGCTCGAGATAGGGCTCGATACTCCGCTTGGGAAAAGCAGGCACCACAAAGTGATCCATGATGTCATGTAACGGCCTCAAATCGCTTGCAGTAAAGGCAGCAGTGACACTGGGTAGCGCCTCTTCTACTGCGGCCTTAAAGGCCTCAACCCCCATAACCTGAAGCAGAATCTTTATGCGCGCCTTGTATTTATTATCGCGACGTCCGGCCAGATTATAGACAGACAAAATAGCCTCTAGATGCGGCAGCAGCGCCTCTGTCGTGACACCACGGAACAATCGCTTGCCCACCACCGGGGTTCGTCCCAGCCCACCACCCACATAAATATCAAAGGCTATTTCCTCGCCCGACTGCACCAGTCTCAGACCAATATCATGCGCTTTGATCACCGCTCGATCGATCGACCCAGCGCTAATGGCAATCTTGAATTTACGGGGTAAAAATTGAAATTCAGGATGATCAGTAGACCACTGACGAATCCACTCGGCATAGGGCCGAGGATCGGTGACTTCGTCTAGCGCGGCACCCGCAAAATGATCAGTCGTCACATTGCGAATGGTATTTCCACTGGTCTGTATAGCGTGCATATCTGCCGTGGCGAGCGCTGCGAGAATATCAGGCGTATCGACCAGTAAAGGCCAATTAAATTGAATATTTTGCCGCGTTGTAAAATGCCCGTAGCCCCGGTCCCATCGCTCCGCAATATTTGCTAACACACGCATTTGCCGACTCGACAGGGTGCCGTAGGGTATCGCCACCCTGAGCATGTAAGCGTGCAACTGGAGGTAGAGCCCATTCATCAAGCGTAACGGCTTAAACTCCTCTTCCGTCAACGCACCTGAAAGACGTCGCGCCACCTGATCTCGAAACTGAGCCACTCGCTCTCTCACAAAATCTTCATCAAAGGCGCTATAGCGGTACATTAGGCTCGCCTGATCAGGCTGACATCACGCAGGGCCGTCTGCTGACCCGCGCCGGGCACAACAGTCACTACCTTGGCGGCATGTTTCGGCGCCTCTCGTACGGGCACCAGAAACACGCCAGACACGTCTAATATGGACACGTTATTCGTCGATTGATGCTCCTCCCCACTGGCGCGATAAAACGTAACCGCATCCATCACGTTACTCACCCACTGTTGGTGATAGCCTAGGTACAGTAGGTCTCCAGTGGTGAGGCGATTGCAGATGTTATAGCGGTGCATCAGCGCCTTCCTCATTGCCAGCGATCGCGTAAGGCGCTATCGCTGCTGCCCGTATTGACTCTCTGTAGTGCGTGGGTTGTCGTATTTCACCTGACGACCCAATGGCGACGAGGTAAACGCCCAAAACCACTAATTCATCATCAATAGTTTTCGCCATTTCGGACGCCACATCAGTAGAGTGAAACGTTACTGCGTCTCCTATTTTTCTCACCCACTGTTGCTCATTTCCCCAAAAAACCACTTCGCCGGTAGTCAAGCGATTGGCGGTAATCACAACAGGCGGCTTAATACGAGGCATAGTGCGCTACATCCCGTGTATCCACCAAACGGCTTGGTACGCGTAAATCACTGGCACCGGCTGCGCCGGCAATACCCACTAAAATGATTAGCGGTCCCTCAAAATGCTGCGCCTGCAGCGCATCAACAAACTCACCTAAATGGCTAACAAAGGCGCGCTGATCCGAACGGGAAATATTTTCAATACAGGTGACTGGCGTCATCGTATCTGCACCGTGCATGAGTAAACGCCCCTGCAGAAAAGCCGCTGTCCTGCGACCCATATAGACCGCTAATGTTTGATCCGTATCGACCAATTGCTGCCAATCGTGCTCCGCATACCCCTTGGCATCGTGAGCCGTGACAAAGGTAACGCGCGTGTTTCTCTCGCGCTGCGTCAGAGACACCTGCAGTGTCGCCGCAGCAGCGGCGGCAGCTGTCACGCCGGGAATGATCTGCGTTGCCACCCCAGCCGCTTTCAGTGCGCTCAACTCTTCGTCCAGCCGGCCAAACATGCCAGGGTCGCCCCCCTTAAGGCGCACCACTGCCTGACCTTGTGACGCCTCACGTAATAAATGCGCAGTGATCTCGGCCTGAGGCACTGATGCGCCAAACCCCTTCTTTCCCGCGCTAATAAATTTGGCTTCTTTTCTCGCCAGATCCAGAATGTGATCCCCTACCAATCGGTCATAGACGATCACGTCTGCCTCTTGTATCAACCGACGTGCCTTGACGGTGAGCAAATCGGGATCGCCAGGTCCTGCCCCAACGAATATCACGTTTCCCTCGGGAGCGACCAGTTGCTGATGCTGCGCTAATAGCGTTGACAAAGTGCTTTCTAAGGCGGCGGCTGACAGATCCGCCTGTTGCGCTGAGCGCTGGAAAAAATCAGTCCAAAACCGTCTACGAGGCAAGCCGGGTAACAACTGCCTGACACGATGGCGAAATCGTTGCGCGGCGCGCGCAACAGTGCCGAGATGGATCGGCAGCATCGATTCCACCTCCAATTTAATTTGTTGCGCCAACACTGGCGCTGTGCCTTCAGTACCGATCGCGACCACCACCGGATCCCGGTCGACTATGGCTGGCGTAATAAAGTCACAGGCATCCGGGCGGTCAACCACATTCACCCACACGCTCGCTTCACCGGCCAAGTGAGCGATCCGCGTATTGTCGTTGTCACATTCACTGGCGGCGTAGACTAAGCGAGCCGCCTTGAGGTCAGAGACATCGCACGCCCTCCTCTCAAGCTGTAGCCGACGCTCGCGGCACCACTGCAACATGACAGGCGTGGGCTGGTCACTAAACAAAACGACGTCTGCTGCAGTTTTCAGTAAAGCGCGACATTTCGCCTCAGCAAGCTGGCCGCTGCCGACAACAATCGCCCGACACCGTCGAGTCGATACAAATAAAGGTAAGTAATCCATGGGGCGCGAGCCTATACCCGCCCGCCTCACAAAGAAAATATTTTTTAATAATGGTTTTATAACCGAATTAATAGAAAAATATTTCTTATAAATGTCATAATTGAGTATATTTTCTTTATTTGGCCCAAGGTGCTGAAATGAAGTTTGATTACATCGATAAAGTCTTACTCTCGCTATTACAGCGTGACTGCACGCTATCGTTAGACCAGCTTGCCGAGCGAACAGGGTCTAGCAAAACTCCGATATGGAATCGCCTGAAAAAATTAAAGCAACGTGGCGTCATCCGCCAAGAAGTAGCCCTATGCGACCCCGACGCGCTTGGTCTAGCGGCCTGTTTTTTTGTGCTGATACAGACCAGTGAGCACGATGCCGGTTGGCAACAACAGTTCCTCAGTGCGGTTCGCAACCGCAGCGAGGTCATGGAGGCGCATCGTCTGGCCGGTGATGTCGACTATATCCTCAAAGTCAGAGTTGCTGACGCCAGAGCCTACGACCAGTTTTATCAGAGCCTCATTGCCGACGTGAAGATTTTTAAAGTCACCGCGTTGCTGTCAATGGAAGAAGTGAAATACACCACTGCGATGACCATCGCCAATGACGCTGCACAGTAAGTTGATGAGGTGGGCGAGTCACCTTCGGACTGCGCGGCGGGGCATCACGCCTCGGATTCAGGCTCCTCACCACGAAGGCTGACTAGAAAAACCCTAAAATAAATCGCCATCGACCACAGCGTGAGCACGACTGCTATCCCCAGCAATACGAGGCCTAATAATCGAAAATATTCGCCCGCCGGCTCAGAGGGATACCACAGTAAGATCGGAATAGCAGTCATTTGAAACCCGGTCTTAAACTTCGCCAAAGAGGTGACTGCCAACGACGCCCGCTTGCCCGCCTGTGCCATCCACTCCCGCAAAGCGCTCACCACAATCTCACGGCCGATCACCACCATTGCCGCCAGGGTAATAAAGGCACTGTCCATTCGGTGGAGCAACAAAATCAGTGCCACCGACACCAATAGTTTGTCGGCAACAGGATCCAGAAAAGCACCAAAGTCGGAGGTCTGACCCAGTTTGCGTGCAAACCACCCATCAAGCCAGTCGGTAATACTGGCAACGATAAACACCAACGCCGCACCCACTGTCGATATCGGCTGAGGCAAATAATAAAAGACAACCATTAGTGGTATCGCTAGCACGCGCAGAGCCGTCAGCAAATTGGGTAGATTCAGCGGCACACATTACTCCCGGTCGACAGGTCTCAATTTTGACACAGCGTGCCGTGTTCGTGTGGGTCAATCATTGACCGTATGCAGGTGCTCATAAATAGTCCTTGCAATGGTCGCACTGATCCCCTTAATTTTAGCCAACTCTTCGATGCCTGCGTTCTCAATCGCCTTGGCGCTGCCAAAATGGCGCAGTAGATCGCGCCGACGCTTGGCACCGACGCCGGGAATCTCCTCTAAAACGGACTGCTTTCTCGCCTTCGCGCGGCGGCCGCGGTGACCGCTGATAGCGAACCGATGCGCCTCATCTCGAATCTGCTGTATTAGGTGCAAACCCGGGTGATCACCCCGTAAACGCATTTCCGCCCCAGAATCTGCATCGATGAGCGTCTCAAAACCCGCTTTCCGGGTGGTTCCCTTGGCCACACCAATCACTTTAACACTGCTAATGTCATAGGTCGCCAAGACCTGGCGAGCTTGACTCACCTGTCCCTTCCCGCCGTCAATAAATAAAATATCAGGGAGTTGCCCCTCGCCGTTGGCCAAACGCTTGTATCGGCGCTCCAGCGCCTGCTGCATCGCAGCATAATCATCACCCGGCGCAATATCCTCAATATTGAACTTACGATAATCCGATTTGCGGGCGCCATTGCCATCAAATACGACACAAGATGCGACGGTCGCTTCACCAGAGCTATGGCTGATATCAAAACACTCCATGCGGACAGGAATGCTTTCCAGATCTAGTGCTCTGCGAAGCGACTCTAGTCGACCAGCCATCGTTTGCTTTCCGGCTAAAAACGATCTCAAATTCGTTTGCGCAGTTTGCACCGCCATCTGCAACCAGCGTGCACGCGCATCACGGACACTATGCTTAATGGACACCTTGCGGCCAGAGTCGGCTGCCAGCGTCTCTTCGAGCAAATTTTGATCATCGATGGGGTCACTGAGGACAATTTCCTGAGGAACTTGCTGCTGACTAGACAGATAAAACTGAGGTAAGAAGGCCTCTAATATAGCGGCGGGCGACTCATCCAGTCGAATATTAGGGTAGTAGCTACGACTTCCTAGTACCCTAGCCTCACGGACGAAAAGAACTTGTATACAGGCGTGGCCATGCTCAGTAAAAACGGCCATCAGATCCAAATCACCTCGCGTACCCTCGATACTCTGAGTGGACTGTACATTTTGCAATTGGGTGATTTGATCGCGTAAATCCGCAGCGTCCTCGTATGCCAATGCCGCGGCGGCAGTCTCCATTTCATCTGCCAAACGTGACATCAGCTCATGTGATTGACCGTTCAAAAATAATGTCGATTTCTCAACCTGCTCTTGGTAATCCTGATCGGACACCAGGCCGACACAGGGTCCCGAGCACCGCCCGATCTGATATTGCAAACAAGGACGGGAGCGATTGCGAAAATAGCTATCGCGACACTGACGCACCTTGAAGACTTTTTGCATCAGATGCAGCGTCGATCGCACTGCACCGGAGCTTGGATAGGGCCCAAAGTAGGTGCCCTTTCGCCGTTTAGCGCCGCGATGAAAGCTTAAACGCGGCCAACGATCGTCAGAAGACAGGTAAATATAAGGGTAGGACTTATCGTCTTTTAGCAAGATATTGTAGGGGGGGCGAGACTGCTTAATGAGATTGTGCTCGAGCAGTAACGCATCTCGCTCGGTGCTGGTGACGGTCACCTCAATGTTGGCTATCTTGGCGACTAGTGCCATCGTTTTTTTCGACAAGCCCGACGGGCGAAAGTAACTCGTCACGCGACTTTTCAGGTTTTTAGCTTTGCCAACGTAGAGCAGCCCTCCCTCCCGATCAAACATTTGGTAAACCCCGGGGCGAGAGGTCAGCTGCGCGAGGTAAGACTCTGCATCAAAATCACTCATCAGGACGCAACAGGCTCGGGGAGACCCAGTACCCGCGGCTCCATTTCTAGGGTCACACCGAAAGCGCCTTCGACGCTGGCAACGATCTCGGTCGCCAAGGCAAGCCAAGGCTCCGCGGTCTGCGCACCACAGCCGACCAAAACCAGCGCATGCGCCTCTGACACTTTCACGCCCTGCTTTTCAACGCCTCGCCAGCCCAACTGGTCAATCAACCAAGCAGCCGAGACCTTCACGCCTCCTTCAGGCCCCGCAAAGAGCGGCATGCCCAATACAGTTTGACGCAGCCTGTCGCCCTCTTCCTGAGAGAGAATAGGATTCTTAAAGAAACTGCCGACATTAGGGGTAACAACGGGATCAGGTAGCTTTTCCTGCCGCAACGACATCACGCAGGCCAAGACGGCGTCGTGAGTGGGGTCAGCCACCTGCAATCGCTCTTTCAAGGCCGGATACTCGAGGCAGACCGGCGCTGCTCTATCGAGCTGAAAATCCACCGCCGTGATGATCCACTGCGCCCCTTCCTCGTGCTTAAAACAGCTGTTACGGTAGCGAAACTGACAGGATTCTGGGGACAGTACTGTGGTCGCTAACGTCTCACGATGAATCACGTGCACGGCACGAATGAACTGCGCGACCTCCACACCATAAGCACCAATATTCTGAATCGGTGCTGCACCGACCGACCCGGGAATCAGGGCCAAATTAGCGAGACCATGCAGCCCATGATGGTGGCACCACAGGACTAATTCATGCCAATTCTCACCCGCACCTATGCGCAGAACGACTCGACTACCATCATCAGCACGAAGCTCGCGCCCCTTGATGTTCATCACCAGCACCGTGCCGGGCTGCACGGGATGCAGCACGACGTTGCTCCCACCCCCGAGCACCGTCATTGACCCAAACGGCCGGGCATCGATGAGTGCTTGCTCGAGTTGCGCCTCATGAGTGATGGTAACAACGCGATCGGCTTGCGCGGTTAGCCCAAGTGTATTAAGTCCCGAGAGGTTCCCGCCATCCAAAACTGAATCACTCACCATCCGTTAATAACTGCTTAATGACGTCGAGGTCTTCTTGAGTATCTACTCCTATCGGCGCCCTCTCCGGTGCCAGTTCGACCTGAATGTGGGCGTCATGCGCTAAGGCTCTCAACTGTTCTAGTGACTCACTTTGCTCAATGGACGCCGGAGGCCAACTCACAAAACGCAGTAAAAAATGAGCACGATAAGCATATAGCCCTATATGACGATGACTCACGGCGGCCACGCTATCATCGCGCCGACTCGGAATCGCGGCACGGGAAAAGTACAGCGCGCGCCCCGTCTCGCTGACAACCACCTTGACCACCGACGCCTTGTCGGCTTCTTCGATTGCGAGCGGCTCCATTAGGGTCGCCATGTCGGCATTGGCTTGCTCGGACAACATCGCCGCCACTCGCTGAATATTAGCGACCGGCATCAGGGGCTCGTCCCCCTGTAAGTTTACAATAATCGAATCGTCAGCGAGGGATAGCTGTTGAACCACCTCAGCTAATCGGTCGGTTCCTGAGGTATGCGCCGCGTCTGTCATCAGCACCTCTGCACCGCGTCCCACCATCTCATCACGAATGCGAGCATCGTCAGTTGCAATGCAAACACGAGCCGCACCGGCGCGCATCGCTTGCTCCCAGACCCACGCTATCATCGGCTTATCGTTAATGCGCAGCAATGCCTTACCCGGTAGTCGAGTCGAACCATATCGAGCCGGAATAACAACTGTAAACATAAGGATCCTAGACCTGCATCAGCGTCGGCAATTTATCGTGTAATCCTGCCAGTAACGCGGCCGGCAGTTGCACCTCGATCTCCACCACCCACAGTCTACTATCGATCGACCCACTGAGCTTTATCGCATCCTTCGCGGTAATCAAGATCATCTCCGCTTCAAGGCGTTCAAGGTGCTGCGGCCGAATGATGTCGTGGTCTGGCAAGGACAGCCTATTAACCGTCAGTCCTTGGGTAGTGAGCATGTGAAAAAATTGCTCAGGCTGCCCCAGCGCAGTGATTGCCGCGAGCGTTTGCTCACCCCACTGCGACAGACAATCTGACCATAATACGAGACGACCCGATGCGAGGTGACGCGCCCCAGTAATCTGATACTCAAAGCCTCGATTGGCGTCACCACTATTGCGCTCCAATATCCAGTCCACTTCAGTCAGTCGCTCCCGCGGCTCTCGCAACGGTCCTGCTGGCAACAGCCGACCATTACCCAAGCCTCTTTGCGCGTCGAGCACCACAATCTCTAAGTCTCTTGGCAGCTGATAATGCTGCAGCCCATCATCTGATAGCACAATATCAACCGCGTTATCGTGAATGAGCAGATCGAGCGCCTGGCGCCGATCTCGCCCTATCACAACGGGCACATCTAGCGCTCGCTTAATCAGCAGTGGCTCATCACCGACGCATGCAGAGTCGTCACTCGACACCACCTGACGCGCTTCGCCGGAGGTCTGACTGCGATAGCCGCGGCTAATAACCCCGACTCGATAACCACAGTGTCGCAACCAACGGCCCAATGCGATCAGCACCGGGGTTTTACCGGTTCCCCCGACGGTCAATCCACCTATGACAATGACCATGACACCGTCAGGCGTTGCTCCTTTCTCCGGTGATTGATCACGACGCCGCTTTACCGCCCACCGGACGAGCAGCGATAGCGGCAGCAGACACCAGGATAAAACGCTGTTGCGATACCAAATAGCGTTGAGGCCCCGCTCCAATACACCGCGTAAAGCGGTCATAAGGCCGCAAATCCCTGCCGATAAAGATCTGCATACAGTCCATCATTGCTGATTAGATCGCTGTGTGCACCGGTCGCTACAATGCGTCCCTCGTCCATCACCACAATCATGTCGGCACGCTCTACCGTAGACAGGCGGTGCGCAATCACTAAGGTGGTACGACCGGCCGAGGCGCGCTCCAGAGACGCCTGAATCCCGGCCTCCGACTCGTTATCGAGCGCGGACGTGGCTTCATCCAAGACTAATATCGGGGCATCTTTCAGTACTGCTCGCGCAATCGCCAGTCGCTGTCGCTGCCCACCCGATAAGCCACCGCCACCATCGCCCAAAACAGTGTCGATGCCCTGTGGGAGCGCCTCCACAAACACACTTGCATGCGCTGCCTCCAAGGCTAACTGAATCGCCTCATCGGTGACTGCATCGCCCTGGCCAAAAGCAATATTGGCTCGAATCGTATCGCTAAAAAGCACTACTCGCTGAGATACCAGCGCAAACTGCTGACGATAATCTGCCAGTTTAAACGCTTCTATCGGCTGACCGTCGAGCCGTATTTGTCCTGTAGTGGGTGCATAAAAACGACTCAGTAGCTGAATCAAGCTGGTTTTTCCTGCGCCTGAGCGGCCCACAAACGCCACCATTGCGCCTGCCGGGATATGAAGGTTGACCTCATTTAGCACACTGCGATCTGACTCAGGATAAGCGAAGCTCACCTGGTTGAACTCGATATCACCGCTCGCACGCGCCAAGGATAACGTCCCGTTATCTGCCTCGGGCTCAGTATCGATCTGAGCAAAAAGATCCTCGGCAGCCGCAAGGCCTCGCTGAATAATACTCTGCACATTTGTCAGGGTCCGAATGGGCTTACCCAGCTGCGTCGCTGCTGCGATAAAAGCGACTAAGGAGCCAGGTGAAAACCCACTGAGAATGATCGGATCAAGGGCAACCCAAAACAGTGCACCCAGCGCGATCGCCAATAAAATTTGTGCTATCGGAGTAGAAATTGCCTGAACAAAGGCAAGCTTCAGACTCTGTATCCGGTTGACCTGACTGGCCTGAATAAAGCGCTGGTTCTGCTGTTCAGTGGCAGCAAACATTCTGATTTCTTCAAAGGCATTCATGGTTTCGGTGCTCAGTTGCGTCACCTCACCCATTGATTCCTGAATGCGGCGACTATAACGCCTGAAATGACGGCCCACTATCACTACGACGCCGGCAAGCAGCGGTGCGATAGCAAAGAACACCATGGTCAACTTCCAATTCAAATAAAGCATGTAAGCAATTAGCGCGATCACCGTCAGACCATCTCTCAGTATCGTTTTCAGCGCGTCGGAAGATGCGCCACTGACTTGCTCAACATTAAAAGTGAGCTTAGAAACGAGTTCTCCATGGGTATGGCGATCCATATACTGCTTCGGCGCGCGGATCAGCGCACCGAACACCTCTACACGCAGATAGTGCACAACGCCTCTGGCAACAATGTTCATAAAGTAGTTGCCGAAAAAGTAGCCACTCGCGCGCAGCAGCGACAACGCGATCGCGGCGACGGGCACAGCAATACGCGCATATTCAACCGCACCTTTATCACCTTGCGGCCACATCCAGTGAGCCGCTTGCGACACGAACCCAATCCCTATTTGAGGCGCATCGCCGAGAGAATCGAGGAGGAATTGGGTCAGGTCGGCGAGTAAGACATTGGCGAGAGAATACGCCAGAAAGCCGATGATACTGAGCACGAATACGCCCGTGTACTGCGTCACATAGGCCAGCAGACGCCGGTAGAGTGCCCAATCATTTTCTTTGCCTGCTGAGGTCTTCACGCATACTCCCAATTACGGCTTAACGTTAGTCGCCGTGGCCAGACGCAAGCGATTCAATTGTCTCGCCACGTCTATCACAAACACCACAAACTGATGTGGGGTCATTGCGCCAGCCAACAAGACCATAGAAATGTCCGTATTGCCACCCAGTCATATCTATAGCACACACTGATGCGGCTCAGCATCGCCGGAAATAGGCTTATCGTTCAATGACATATTACCGGCTGCATCACTGTTTAAATCGATGATTTGCTTTGTGAAAGCTGCCCAATGTTTCCGCTCTGGTTACCCACCACTGCCGCCGCGAGGGCTCAGAATCGTATCGAGCGCACAACTGGGATGCTCACATCACACTAGGGCAAAGCCAACCAATAGGGCGACCAGCGAGACCGCTGGCGCGCTGGCGCTGCGCCAGCCCCCTGATCAAGTCGCAGGACTAATGCACCATCAGTGGCAGTATTTAAGACAACCGCCTCTCCTGCCTGCGCTATTCGCATTAACACCTCTTTATGAGGATGACCGAAGGCATTGGCGAAACCGGCGCTGACCAGGGCCCAAGCGGGTCGCGCCCACTTTAACAACGCGTAACTCGTTGAGAATCGACTGCCATGATGCGCCACCACAAGGTGAGTGGCCGCTAATACGTCTCGCCAAAACAAAACTAACTCTCTTTCTCTAGTCGATGACATATCGCCGAGCACGAGCACCCGAGTCTCGGCCGTACTGATCAAGAGCGCACACGATTCGTCGTTGCGACTCAATTCGTCTTGCCCGGTGCCATTCAGGATAAGAAATTCGACCAACTCCCAGCGCCACCGCTCGCCATTGCGACACGGTTCGCCAGCGAAGCCCAGATGACGCCCGATGGGAATATGATGCCGTATTACCTCCAGCCCACCGCTATGATCGCGATCACCGTGACTGATAATGACGGTATCGAGTGCATCGATACCGCTAAGCCTTAAATAAGGTAGCAGGACTTTGTCAGCCTGCGTGAGCTGATCCGGTCTCCCATCCCCCGTGTCATAGAGCAAGCTGCGATCTCTCGACTGCACCAACACAGCCAGACCTTGTCCGACATCGAGCACTGTCAGTGTGACACCTTCACCTGCCTCATTAACGTCAATCACACTCAGTGCAGTGGCCAACAGCAGCACCATGGCGCATCGAGGGTAATGAGCCCATAGCCCGATCGCCAACACGCCCATCGCAAACCCAATCCAACCCAGGCCACTCTGAATCACACCGATCGACCGACAATAGGAGAGCACGATAGCAAGACCAGGTGCTAAGGATTCCCAGGTGACTCGACAGATCCACCACAGTTGCTCCGCGATAGACGGCAACCACTCTGACAGAACAAGTCCGATCAACCCCAGCGGCACCATCACCATCGTCACCAGTGGTACTAACACTAGGTTGGTCGCAACGCCTAACCAGCTGGCCTCACCGAACCAAAAAAGCGTCAGTGGCGTCGTAAACAGCACCATTTGCACTTGCAAGGCAGCCAAGCCGAAGATTCCTCGATTCCCTCGCAACCCACAGACGAGCAGCCACGTCGCAGAGGCACTTAGCCAGAAGCTAGCGCCCAATAACACGCGAGGGTTCCACAGCACCATCGCGACCAAGGTGAGCAACAACGCCCTATGACCCCGCGTTGACCACCCGAGAATTGTGGGTACCTGCGTCATCGCGAGCATTAAGTAAGCCCGGGTGACCGGCAATGTGGCACCGACCAACATCGCATAAACGCCCGTGATCAGGAGCACGGCAATGGCAATAAAGCGGCCTCGACCGCACTCGCCGCGGAAGGTGAATAATCGACGCGGCAATCCCAAGATCAGCTGACACATTGCCGCCAATAAACCAATATGTAATCCGCTGATGACAAGAATATGAACAACGCCTAAGTGACGAAAATCGCGCCAACTGTCACGATCAATGGCTCGGGCATCGCCCAATACCAGTGCGCGCAAAATAACCCAGCCTTCCCCTACCCTCTCAGACCATGCCGCTAATCTTCTCGACCTAAATTGATGGAGAAGACTGGGCTCCTCCAGTATTTGCCACTCGCCTTTCAAACTCCCGCTCGCATCGACACTACGGCTGGCAAATCGAGCCTGATCAGGCAAGCTTCCCGGGTTCCATTGACTGGGTAATGGTTTCAACTGAACAGGGCCCGTTACGGTGGTGCCGTAACGCATCGCCTTGTGCCGCTCTTTGTTCGTCAAGTACTGACGGACCCATAACCGCTGGGGCCCCTGACAACGCGACTCACCGACAACCACGCGATCTAGCTCGGCACTCACTTGCCACTGGTCCGCCATCAATTGCTGCCAGCGAGGCAGTGTTGCGATGCGACCGATGATCGTTTGCTCTTGTCGAATGCAGGCTTCGGGCAGTCGTGCCTCGTGCCACATCACACCGTTTAATGCACCCAAGATCAGTCCGACCAGCCATGCAAACAAGGGGATCGTGCGGCAACGAGCAGCCGCGGGCATTAATATCGCTGCTCCTAATCCCCAGAGCGGCTCAGGCAGCACTAAACTCCCACCTGCGCCTAGCAGTAATGCCGCCAGATCTCGATCTCGCAGTGGCATCATCACCTGAGAACACTCACTGCAACGGCCAACAGAGGTCTCGCTAATCGTTTATTGTGCGCACGCGATGAGTGAACCAACTAATACCGATATTCAAAACATCTCTGGACAAATATGCTTGCTAAGCGATTATCATGACGCCTCCACACCACGACTCTCCGCCATAAAGCCCGGATGCTGAAAAAATATCTTACGAAATGGATCCCCAATCCGAGTCGCTTACGGCAACATCGATCACTACGATTGTTTGGGAGCTGGACGGAAGAGTCACGGCTTTGGCATCTGAGTCGCCAAAGCGCATCGAAAGCGTTCGCCATTGGCTTGTATTGCTGCATGCTCCCTATACCGGGCCAGATGTTCATCGCAGTGGCACTCGCCATTATCTTTACCGCCAATCTGCCGATCAGCTTCGCCCTGATCTTCATTACTAACCCACTCACCATGCCAGCGATCTTTTATGGGGCTTATAAGTTAGGCGCGTGGATAATCGGCACCGAGCCAATAGAGGTGGAATTTCAAGCGTCTTGGACATGGTTTACACAGAGCCTTGACGAAATTTGGATACCGCTGGTGGTTGGGTCGCAGGTACTCGGCATCCTGCTTGCCGGAGTCGGCTACTTGTTAATCGATGCGTTATGGCGAAACGCCATCAAACGTCAGTGGGAAGCGCGTCAGCGCAAAAGAAATCAGTGAGTCAGCGTATCCGCTACCGGCAACGAGGCGGCTCGTAGTGCCGGCACAATAGACGCTAGCACGGAGAGCGCCATGGCAATCGCCGTGGTGATCGCAAAATCCTGCCATCTAATATCGACAGGAACGAAAGCCAACGGATAGACGTCCGTTTCGAGCAATGGGTAATCCAGCCACTGCTCAATGCCTGTCGCCAAGTCGGGAGCAAAAAAGGCCATCACTGCCCCAAGAACAATGCCAAGCGTGCAGCCCACTGCACCGATCATGGCCCCCTGCAAAAAAAATATCGTCACAATATCCGATGCTCGAGCACCCATCGCCGCTAACATCGCGATCACTTTGCGGCGATCAGTGACCACCAGCATCAGTGCCGACACCACGTTAAAAGCCGCAACAAAAATAACAATCAGTAAAATGAGCCCGATCAAATCGCGCGACAGCTGAATAGCGGAGTACAGATTGCCATGGGTCCGCCGCCAATCTGTCACGCTGAATCGCGATGACACCTGCTGAGCGACTTGCCAGCGCATCTGGCTCGCCGCAAAAACATCCGTTAATTGCAGCGCCAATCCTGTCGTCACCCTACTAGACCCTGCGAAAGGCTGAAAGGTATCGTGATGAACCAGCGCGAGCACTTCATCTAACTCCGTTTTCGAATCGAGAATCGCAGATAACCGAACGCGAATTGGCTCAAATCCCAAGGTCGTCTCTGTCGGCAAAACGAACGTCACCCAATCACCCACGGACAAGCCAAGCCGCGACGCCAGGGCAGCGCCCAGAATCAAACCGTCACTATTCCATTCGGACAAAGACGGCTTTACCAAGCGCGCGTAATGGGCAACTGACTCCTCACCAACCGCACTCAAGCGCGCCGCCGTGACAGACTGACCCCGCATCAATAAAGCATCGGCTGTCGCGAAATAACGCACCTTAGTAATGCCGGGGTCACTCGCTAGCTCATCTGCCAGCACAAGCCACTGTATCGATGTATCGGCGCTTGTCACCTCGATATGAGGCACCAAGGACAGTATGCGTTCCCGCATTTCCAAGTCGAACCCGTTCATCACTGACTGAACCGTCAGTAGAATCGCGATCGCTAACGCCAACCCGACAATCGCAATACGAGATAAGAAAGCCGAAAGGCCTTGACCCGGGTCTAATGTTTGCCGGAGAGCGATATCAAAACGCAGTCGCCATGGCACTATGGCTGCTCCAGCTGTCCAGCTTTTAAGACCAGCTGTCGATCCATTTGATTGGCAATTGTCGGATCATGGGTGACAACAATGAAGGCGGTAGCGCTCGCCCTTAGCGTTGCCATGGCTGACAACACTTGAGCCGCGGTATCGGGATCAAGATTGCCGGTAGGCTCATCCATCAATACGCAGGCAGGCTCATTAACCAGCGCTCGGGCAATCGCTACCCGCTGACGCTCTCCCCCCGACAAAGCGGCAGGGCGATGCGATAGGCGATCGGTAAGACCCAACTGCTCGAGTAAGTCGCCAGCGCGCGTCTGCGCATCACGTTTGTTCATACCACCGATACGCGCCGGCATGGCGACACTTTCGATCGCTGAAAATTCAGGCAATAGGTGATGCATCTGAAAGACAAAACCCAAGCGCTGATTGCGCCAATAACTGCGTTCTCGATCCGTCATCGTCGATAAAATGCGACCGTCTACTTTGACAACACCTGATGTAGGACTATCCAAGCCACCCAGAAGATTGAGCAGCGTAGATTTACCGGCCCCGGAGGCACCCACCACCGCCACCCACTCACCGGCGCTCATGTTTAAGTTCAGATCAGCGAGCACTTCAATATCGCGCAACCCATCGGAATAACGCTTGGTGAGCTGCTCAGCTTGCAGTACGAGGTCAGACATAGTTCAACACCTCTGCAGCGGGAATGCGTGATGCGCGCCACGCGGGGTAGACAGCCGCGACTGCGCTCAGCGTGAGGGCGGTGACAATAACAGCCGCCACGTCATGCCACAGTAAAATAGAAGGCAATCCGCCAATGTAATACACCGCAGGATCAAACAGCACAATCCCCACTGCCTGCTCAAACCACAGCGACAAATCAGAAATAAAAACGGCCAATCCAATGCCCAGCGCCGCTCCTAGTGCAATGCCCACCACTGACAGCAATAACCCATGTCCCAAAAACAGCAGTAGTAACTGACGGGTTGATAATCCTATTACCTGCAAAATGGCGATATCGCCCCGCTTCTCGGTCACCGACATCGTCAAAGTAGAAATCAAATTAAACGCTGCGACCAGAATAACCGAGGTCAGCAATATCCCCACGGTGATCTTCTCCATCTTAATCGCCGCAAATAACGAGCCCTGTGAGGTTGTCCAGTCACTGAGGATCATCGGTGCGCTATCAAGCGACTGAAAGGTAGCTCGGTCAGTCATGGCGAGGCCGCGATCGGTTAACTTTATCTGTACTCCACGCCTGCCCGATTTTCCCAACAGTCTGCGCGCGGTCTCATACGACACATAGGCTTCTCTCGCGTCTGGTCCCGCTCCCACGGAAAATAACCCCACCACCGTCAGCTTGCGCGTCTTTGGGTAGACACCAAGGGGACTTACCGTGAGCCGCGGCAAGAATACCTCGACCTCATCACCGGGGGCCACCCGCAATAGCCGCGCGAGATCAGTGCCCAAAATCACGGAAAAAGGCTGGCTTGCCAGGGCATCAAGCTCCCCCGAAACCAGATGAACGCCAAGGTTGACCACGCTTGAGAGACCTTCTGTGGGCGCTCCGATGAGCGTGGCACCTCGAGTGCGACCCCCTGCTTGTAACAATGTCGTCGCCCGCTGGAACGGGGTGGCCGCTAGCACGCTCGGCCGCTCAGCTGCCCGTCGAGCCAATTCGCTCAACCCGTCTTCGGTTGGCGTTGACGGCTCAAGCACTAAATCAGGGGTCACTGAGAGTAGACGCTGGTGCAGCTCACCGGAAAAGCCATTCATTACCGACAGCACCATAATGAGTGCCGCTACCCCGAGCATCATGCCAATCAGAGAGGCCATCGCCACAAAACGCGTAAAACGGCGCTGTCCACTACCGAGACTGAAACGAATAATAATGTCTAGTAGTAGCGGCATACGAATGGCCATGGGACTCGATGATTTTAGTCCAGTTATTGCGTCACCGATTTGACGAGCGACTCTGATCGTCAGGATAAAACTCTTGGACAGCCGCTGGCATCATCTCACTGTCACAACGCTGCGGATCGCCGCCACAAATTTCGCACGCCTGGTCGATCCCAACCGCACCGAGTCCGCCACAGGATCCCTTGATCGGCTCACGACCGAATATGACGCCAACAGACATGACGGTAATAATCAAAACAAACACCAACAGCGCGAGCAAAAAAGTCATCTTCTATTCCTTGAGTATCGGCCCACCTAGGGAGTAGCCGCTTCTATCCATTGCGTCATGGCTGAGCTGGTCAAAGTCTCTAGCTCACTGCCCGAGCGCCTCAACAAATACACCGCTAAATCGCGTTGCTCGGCCACTGCTAGGGCCTGAGTCGAGCCCATCACCGTTAATGCTGTCGCCCACGCGTCTGCCATCATCGCAGAGCCATGCACCACTGTCACGGAGACAAGATCGTGCTGAATGGGATATCCGGTCAATGGATTGATTAAGTGGGAATAGCGCCGTCCTTCATGCTCAAAGAAATTACGGTAATCACCCGACGTCGCAATACCAACATTCGTCACCGCCAATGCCGCCTGCACGCCGCCACGAGCCTCTGCCAGTGGGCTCTCCACGGCTATGCGCCAGGCGTCGCCTCGCGGACTCGATCCCCGCACACGTACCTCACCACCGATCTCCAGCATATAGTGCAAGATGCCAACCTCATCCAATGCGTCGGCACCCAGGTCGACAGCGTAGCCCTTGGCTAAGGATGAAAAATCCAGCGCCAACCCCGGCACCTTTTTAGCGAGCAGGCGAGTTTCAGGTTGCCAAGACAACTGTTCGATCCCCACCGTCCGCATGGCATCCGTGATAGCTGCTTGCGTGGGAAAACGCGTGGGGCCTGCTGGTCCAAACCCCCACAACTCAGACAACGCGCTCACCGTCACATCATACGCACCGCCTGTCGCCTCAGTTAAGGTCAACGCAGTCGACAGTACGTAGGCAAAATCCCAATCGACCTCAACAGGCGCATCGGCGGGAAGCGTGTTGAAGCGACTAATGAGGCTCGTCGACTGGTAGTGATTCATGCTGCTGTTAACCAGTTCGAAGACCGATTCAATCTCGGCACGCACCGCGGCAGGATCAACCTCATCACTAACGTCTAAATAGGTCAGTGACCAGCTTGTCCCAAAAATAGCACCGCCCATGGTGACAGGCCGATCATCGAAACCGCAGGCCGCTAAACAGCAAAAAGCCAGCACAAGTGCTGGCCTTAAAACGTGCTTAATGTCAGGCATCATCCGCCAAAGTCATCGAGGAAAATATTCTCGCGCTCGACACCCAGATCTAGCAGCATATTGATAACTGCGGAATTCATCATAGGTGGACCACACATGTAATACTCGCAATCTTCTGGTGCAGGGTGATCTTTGAGATATTCCTCATAGAGCACATTGTGGATAAAGCCCGTGAGCCCCTCCCAATTATCTTCCGGCTGCGGGTCTGACAGCGCAACGTGCCAATTAAAATTCTCGTTGGCCGCCTCCAATCCATCATAGTCGTCTACGTAGAACATCTCTCGCAGCGAGCGAGCCCCATACCAGAAACTGATTTTGCGATCAGTGCCAAGCCGCTTCAACTGATCAAACAGGTGGGACCGCATAGGCGCCATGCCAGCTCCGCCGCCGATATACACCATTTCACTGCTGGTTTCTTTGGCAAAAAACTCGCCAAAGGGGCCATAGACATTCACCGTGTCGCCCGGCTTTAGATTAAACGCCCAGCTCGACATGATGCCCGGTGCAATCCCCTCGCTACCCGGGGGGGGTGTTGCAATCCGGATATTAAACTTAACAATGCCCTTCTCTTCTGGGTAATTCGCCATTGAATAGGCACGAATCGTGGTGTCTTTGCAGGCCGATTCGATATTAAAAAATCCAAACCGCTCCCAGTCGCCTCGGTACTCTTCCTCGACATCAAAATCGCTGTATTTCACCTCATGGGGAGGACACTCCAGCTGCACATAGCCCCCCGCACGAAAATCGACACTCTCTCCTTCTGGCAGCCGCAGGACCAGCTCCTTGATGAAGGTGGCAACATTCTCATTTGATTCAACGGTGCATTGCCACTGCTTGACACCAAAAACCTCTTCAGGCACCTGAATCTTAAGGTCCTGCTTAACAGGCGTCTGGCAAGACAATCGCCAGCCCTCAGTCGCTTCGCGGCGCGTAAAGTGTGACTCCTCGGTCGGCAGCATGGCGCCACCTCCCGTCTCAACAACACACTTACACTGTGCGCAGGTCCCGCCACCGCCACAGGCGCTCGCCAAAAATAAATCGGCGTCGGCTAATGTCTGCAGTAGCTTGCCGCCCGCAGGCACCTCGATGGTTCGCTCACCGTTAATTTCGATACTGATGTTGCCACTGGCAACCAGTCGACTCCGTGCAGAGAGGATCACCAGCACCAACGCGAGGATTATCGCGGTAAACATGCCAGTGCCATAAATGATGGTCATATCCATTAGTGAAATCTCCCGTTCGATTTCGCTTATTTAAATGTCGATGCCGCCGAAGGACATAAAACCCAGTGACATCAAACCTACGGTGATAAAGGTGATGCCAAGACCTTGCAAACCCTCAGGCACGTCACTGTACTTCAATTTTTCGCGGATTCCCGCGAGCGCCACAATCGCGAGGGCCCAGCCAACGCCGGCGCCCGCGCCAAACACAGCGCTCTCAGCAAAGTTAAAGCTTCTCTCGACCATCAACAATGACGCGCCTAAAATGGCACAGTTCACCGTAATCAGCGGCAAAAAACACGCCGAGCGTGGCATAGAGAGCTGGCACATATTTATCCAGAAACATTTCTAGAATTTGCACCAGCGCCGCAATCACGGCGATATAGCTCAGCAACCCAAGAAAGCTCAGGTCAACATCTGGCATTCCTGCCCAACTCAGGGCCCCGTCGGCGAGCAAATGCTGATAAATCAAATTATTGACCGGAACAGTGATCGCCAAAACCACGATGACGGCAACGCCGAGTCCTGCGGCAGTCTGTATCTTCTTTGAGACAGCGAGAAACGTACACATGCCCAAGAAAAACGACAAGGCCATGTTTTCGATAAAAACCGCCCGTACAAATAGGCTTAGATAATGCTCCATTAGGCGCGCTCCTCAGCCGGTGTGTGGTGCGCAATTTTAAATTCAGACACCTCCACCTGTTCCGTATTCACGGCTCTAATGGCCCAAATTAACAGGCCAATCAGGAAGAAGGCACTCGGTGGTAACAGCAGTAACCCGTTCGCCTGATACCACCCGCCTTCCGTCACCAACGGCAATATTTCAAAGCCGAACAACTTGCCCGTACCAAATAACTCGCGCACGGTCGCCACTGCCAGCAATACGAAGGAGTAGCCAAGACCATTGCCGACCCCATCAATAAAACTGGGCACTGGTGGGTTCTTCATGGCAAACGCTTCGGCTCTGCCCATGACAATACAGTTGGTGATGATCAGACCCACAAAAACGGATAGTTGCTTGGAGATATCGTAAGCCACTGCTTTCAGTACCTGGTCCACCACGATAACCAGTGACGCAATGATGGTCATCTGCACAATAATGCGAATACTAGAGGGGATGTATCGGCGTATGCTGGAGATGAAAAAACTTGAAAAAGCCGTCACAAGTGTCAGCGCGATACACATCACCACGGTGACCTTCAAAGAAGTCGTCACTGCCAGCGCAGAGCAGATTCCCAAAATCTGCAGCGCGATGGGATTGTTTTTGAAAATAGGGTCCGCCAACGTATCGCGAATCGTCATGACACCTCTCCTTGTCGCAGGTTATCAAGCAGCGGCTTGAA
>JAOHHD010000018.1 GCA_028117185.1 Luminiphilus sp. | reverse complement strand
TGCCCAAGGGCGCGGCCATTCTGGTGCTATTTAACGATGATCTGGAGGCGCAACGTACGGCGCTGCAAGCCGACTTGAACTTGGTGAATACGCAGCTCAGACGCAACCAAACGCTCGAGGCAGATGCCTTGGTATCCCAAGACCAACTGGACACGCTAACCGCGCAAACATTATCCCTCACAGCACAAATTGCGGTATTGGATGCTCGTCTGAGCAGAACGACAGTGCGCGCACCCTTTACCGGCACGTTGGGTATTTACCCTCAGCGCGTCGGCGATTTAATGCATCTCAGTGAAGTACTGACCACCCTCACGGGATTAAACGCAGAACGCTGGGTCGATTTTAAAGTGCCGCAGGGGCTCACTGAGCTCAGCGTTGGCGACACCGTCACGATTCGTAATATCTCGGGCAATGCGGTCGGCCCTGCAACGATCATCGCAGTGTCTGATGCCTTCGCCGAAGGAACGCGCACCTACGACGTGCGCGCAGCACTGCAAGCAGCAGGGCTGCGCCATGGCGCTCTTGTGCAGGTAGCAGTGAGCACTGGCCCCAGAGAAGCGCTGTTATCGGTGCCCACGCGCAGCGTCCGCTGGGACCCAGAGGGCGCTCACACATTTGTAGTTGAACCCTCAGAAGCCGGCGCCTACCTCCCCCACAGGGCATCTCTGCGCAGAGTCGAGGTGCGGGGTGAACGCGACAGTCGCTTTTTTATCCGGGGAGCACTCGATCCGGGCGACAACATAGCGGACAAGGGTGCTTTTAAACTGACTGATCAGATGCTGCTGCGCATTCAGGCAGGAGCGCCGAGAGAGTGACCTCACTCCAAAACCGGCCGCGCTGGACTGATATTTTTATCGAACGCCCGGTTGTGGCAGCGGTATTTTGTATCGCGCTACTGTTAGTGGGCATTCGCTCCGCGATTAACCTCCCGGTCATCTCCTTTCCCGTGATCGAGAGCTCTTCTATCGCAATCTCTACCGCCTACCCTGGCGCCAGCGCCGAGACGGTACAAGGGTTTGTCACTGAGCCCATTGAGCGGGTGGCCAGCAGCGTACCGGGACTCGACTATGTCGAATCCGTCACAACGGCCGGGGTCAGCACCGTAACGCTGTGGTTACGACTGAACCAAGACACCACCAAAGTGTTAGCCGAGCTGTCGACACGGCTCAGTCAGATCCGCTTCGAGTTGCCAGAAGGCACTGAGGACCCCTCAATTGAAATCAGTCGCGCAGACACGCCTTACGCGAGCTTTTATTTAGGGGTCGAAGTGCCCCCTACGCGAACCTATGCCGAAGTCAGCGATATCATTCAACGCGCCATTTTACCGCGGCTGTCTGCACTGCCTAATGTCCAAAGAGCCGTCAATTATGGTTTGCCGCAGGCGATGCGTATCTGGTTAGACCCCTGGCGCATGGCCGCCTTAGGCGTCGACACCAACGATATTCAGCTCACGCTGCGCCGCAACAATGTTATTGGCACCTTCGGTCAGGCCGAGAGTGGCTCGCAACGGATTAACCTACAAACGGATAGCGAGGCCAAATCCCCAGAAGATTTCGCCAATATGCTGATCCGGCAAGAGAGCGGGATGGAGATCCGTCTTGGCGACGTCGGCACTGTTGAAGTGGGTACAATGGAGGTGTCACGGATGGCGCGCTCTAATCAGGATAGAGTGGTGTTCATACCGGTATACCCAGAGCCTGGTACTAGCGAAATCGCGGTTGGCGACCTTCTCTATGAAGCGGTTGACGATCTCAACCGCACTCTCCCCCCCGACCTACAGCTCACTATTCCATTTGATAATTCTCGCTACATGCGTGAGGCCGTTGCCGAGATTTTTCTCACACTCGGCGAGACCGTTTTACTGGTGGGACTGGTTGTCGTGGCACTCATGGGTTCAGTAAGAAGTGCCTCCATACCCCTGTTGACGATACCGATTTCCATTTTGGGCACTGCGGCTGCCATGTCCGCAATGGGGTTCTCCCTCAATCTGCTGACGATTTTAGCGGTGGTGCTATCGGTCGGTTTGGTGGTCGACGATGCCATTGTGGTAGTCGAGAATGTGGCGCGCAATCTGCGCGAAGGCATGAGCAGGCGCGATGCAGCACTGGCCTCTTCTCGGCGGTTACTCTCCCCCATCATTGCCATGACCATAACGCTAGGGGTTGTGTACGCGCCCATCGGCTTCCTGTCAGGGTTATCGGGCGTTCTGTTTAGAGAATTTGCATTCACACTCGCAGTAGCAGTATTGATTTCAGGTTTTGTTGCCCTGACGCTGTCGCCCATTATGAGTGCATGGGTCTGTCCCGACCGCGGGCACGAGACGCGCATCACGCGCTGGGTAAACCGCTGGTTTGAAACCATCTCCAACCGCTACGGCAAATTAATCGACTTTTCACTGCGCTGGCGCGCACAACTAATCGTTGCAGGCGTTTTTTTTACTTTACTGATTGTGCCCCTTTACCTGTTTTCGCTCAAAGAATTGGCGCCGGTAGAAGACATAAGCGCGATCAATCTCATAGTCGACGCAGCACCCGAATCATCGATTGAAGAAACGTTACAGGGCTTCAGTGAAGCCGTTGAGGTCTTACTCGAGAGGCCCGAGACGACTTATATCTGGCAAACATTTGGCCCCTCAGGCGGTTTTGGCGGCCATGAGTTCGTGCCCCCCGGCGAGCGAGCGCTCAGCACCCATACGCTATTGCCCACCATTGGCGCAAAGCTAGCCACCGTGCCTTCGGTGCGCGCTTTTCCCGCTATGACGCCGGCGCTGCCCACGGCAGGACAGTTTGATGTAGAGGTCGTGATTACCTCTTCAGATTCCACGCTTGAGATGCGCCCGTATGCGCTAGACATGGTGGAACAAGCGCAAGCCTCAGGGCTATTTTTATACATCGATACCAGCTTACGACTCGATCTACTCTCGGTGGAATATCGGCTCGACAAAGATCGGCTCGCAGACCTGGGTATGAGCCTAAACGATGTCACCTCGCAAATGAGCCTGTTCGTTTCAGAGGGCTATATCACGCGATACGATGAGCGGGGTCGTGCCTACCGCGTGATCCCCATGCTGAAACGCAATCTGAAAAGATCGCCTGAAACACTATTGGATACACCCATCACGCTCCCTTCGGGCGACCAGGTGCCCTTCGGCGCGTTCGCCACGCTGGAGCGCAATACCACCGCCAGAGCGCTCACCCGGTTTCAACAAAAAGGCAGCTTTAAACTGTTCGGGGGCGTGATTCCGGGGTACACCAAAGAGCAAGCGCTCAGTGAAGTCGAGCGGATTGCCAAAGACACGTTGCCATCCGGGTATGTATTGGATTACACCGGAGAATCGCGTGAGATTCGCCGCGAAGGCAATACCATGGTGGGGGTGCTAGGCGCGTCTCTCGTGATGGTATTTCTGGTATTGGCGCTGCAATTTGACAGCTTTAGAGATCCGCTCATTATTTTATTAGGCTCAGCGCCCTTGGCGCTGTTTGCGGCAATGGTGATTACCTTTACCGGCTTCACCACCATAAACATTTATTCTCAAATAGGGTTAATCACCCTAGTGGGGCTAATCTCCAAAAATGCCATCTTGATCGTGGAGTTTGCTAATCAAGCGCAAATGGACGGGCTCAGTAAAGTTGCGGCCATCAAAGCCGCCTCAATGAGTCGCCTGCGGCCGGTGTTAATGACAACAGGCGCCACCGTATTCGGTCACTTTCCTCTCGTCTTGGTCACGGGTGCCGGCGCAGAAGCCCGCAACAGTATTGGGTTTATCTTGGTCATCGGGATGCTGATTGGGACCCTCTTTACTTTGGTATTGTTGCCGGCGATCTACTCTTTGCTCGCGTCGGATCACCACGTCGCATCACAAACAGACCCAACTGACGGAACCATAGCAACAGTCGATCAACCCACTCGATAAGCCAAAACTTGACGCATAGGGGGTGCACAGGTTTAATACGCGGCGCTTCATGCGCTAAACCCGTCGTTGCCCAGGTAGCTCAGTCGGTAGAGCAGTGGATTGAAAATCCTCGTGTCGGTGGTTCGATTCCGCCCCTGGGCACCATCTCTTGAAACTCTCCCTATAAGACTCCCAACAGTGTTTGGCGTCCGTGCATTACACCCGTTCCACTTCAGCAGCGAGAAGCTGGTCTTAAAGGCGTCAATGAATACGTGGAGCGAGGGATCTAATAGGCCTGAACCCGCGTAGATACTTGTATTAGGGATATGAAAAGAGGAGTTTTTCATGGATTATATTGCACTAGCCATTTGTGCCGTATTTTGGATAGCCATCAGTGTCGATGCCGCGTCTCGGCAAAAACCGCTGCTATTACTCGATCGAACCAATAAGACACAGTAGCCTGAGACGACGACCACCCAATGAGCTGGCTTGTGATTGGCTTCTGGGGCTGTATGGCCATGTGGATCATCAGCCTAGCAGGGGACATCGGCTTAGCTCGTGATGAGCGTGTCGCCCCCGGCATGCAGTGGTTAGCACTGATCAGTGCGCTGCTAGCCTTTATAGGGATGTGCTACTTCGGCGCAGCCGCCAAAATATTTGGTTGGTCGTAACCGGCTTAGCGTTTACCGCGCCCGTTGCCACCACGCCGAACAAATGTACAACTTTTAGTCGCAGACCGCGGCGCCCAAACGAGTTGATCAACCATCGAGCGTCGCATGCTGTTTTTTATCGCGCTCCAAGACCGTTCGCGCCATTAAGGATCTCTACATAAAACTTTGAGCGCCCTAGGCCCCAGTAACCCGAGATCCATTAGCCAGCAGTCTAAAGATCCACATCACTCCCGTATTTTTTTTCGTCGGCAGACAGGTAAAATGCCCTCATGATGAGTCGGTAACAGACCCTCGAGGGAGTCCACAATTATGAAAGTGCCAGCACCCACGCTCGACACATGGCCAGAACAAGCCATTCGGGGCGATCGTATTGTCGGATCACGCTACACCTCGCACGACTTTATGGAGCAAGAGTGGGACGGGATGTGGACGCGAGTCTGGTTGCTGTTAGGCCGCGAGGCTGAGATCCCTCAAGCCGGTGATTGGCAAATGGAGCCTGTTGGGCGAGAAGAAATTTTAATGGTGCGTCAGCAAGACAGTAGCATCAAGGCGTTTTATAACGTCTGTCAGCACCGCGGTAATCCGCTGGTCGATGAGCCCAAAGGTAGCAACCCGCGTCGTTTCGTTTGCCGCTACCATAGCTGGGCATTTTTACCCGATGGTGAGCTGCAGTTCGTACCCGACCGAGAAGATTTTCCCGAGGGAAACCCCTGTGGAAAGCTGCGTTTAGCCGAACTGCGCTGCGAGACCTTCGCGGGTTTTATCTGGGTCAACATGGATCCTGACTGCCAACCCCTTCGAAGCTACCTTGGACCTATTTGGGATGAGTGGAACGCCCGAGAGGTCGACAACTGGCAACGCACGATGGCCAACACCGTATGGCTCCCTTGTAACTGGAAGGCCGTGCTGGATAATTTTAATGAGTCCTATCACGTGCCCACCGTTCACATGGGTGCAACCCCTTCAACGGATCGCACTGCCATTGCGGGTGGCATCAATACCTACTTCAAGGAGACACGTTTCGACCTCGCCGACGAGGGGCACGCGCGCATGGTCATGAAGGGGGGGTATGGTGCGGGCGTGACAGATGCCGAGGGGAAAATAGCAGAGCCCCTTGCGTCACTGCTCGCCTATTGGTCCCTCGACCCCGATCAGTTTACCGGCAGGCCCGATGACACCCGAGAAGCTTTGCAGGAAGCAAAGCGAGCGCTGGGGCCTGAAAAAGGCTATACCCATTACAGCGCGGTGCCGGATGAGCAGCTGACCGATGCCTTTCACTATACGATTTTCCCGAATTTTGCGGTGTCGCTCTGGGCTGACGGCTTTCACTTTTTAAGGGCCCGGCCGCATCCAAGCGACCCAGAACAGTGTCTATTTGATAACTGGTGGTATGCCAGCCCGGCTAGCATTCAGGCCGAAATGGATGACGGTATGAGTGCCACTGATTCACTTATAGGCGACGGTCAGGGCGATGCGCCGGTACGGTGGCTCAACTTAGACGAAGAGTCCATCGGCCCCGCCATTGAAGATGATGTGGCCGTGCTGGTGACCCAACAGCGCGGGGTACGCTCAAGGGGCTTCACAGGCGCCTACTTATCAGGCCAAGAGAAGCGCATTAGCCGGTACCACGAACGTATTGACGACTATATTGCGGGCAAGCTGTGACCCTGAGGGAGAAATCGACTATGACCGCAACCGATGACCGTCAATGCATTCAGGACCTGATGCTGTCTTATGCCGCCGCCGTAGACGATAACGATATGGCCGCCTATCGCGACTGCTTCGACGACGATGTGGAAATTGTGGGTTTTGGGGAGTCTGTTGTTCGTGGCGCCGATCAGTGGGTTGCCTCCGTCAGCAGCCAACTCGATGCCTTTACAGGAACCCAACATCTGCTCAGTCCCCCGCTGGTTAAACTAGCGGGGAATCGCGCATCCGCGCGGACCGATGTCCAGGCACTCCATTTTCTCAAAACGCCCGCTGGCGGGACGTTTACGCTGTGGGCGACCTACCTGACCGAGCTTGTCCAAACCCACGACTCGTGGAAAATAGCGCGACACGAATTAGTGGTGCGCGGTACTCATCAGCACCCTTAATCTGAGATGCCGTCATTAAACTGATCTCTTTTACGCTCGTCATCCGTAATCAGCTGCTTTACGGGCTGCTAACACTGGCAGTGACGGTGTGTGCCAGCGGAGCGACCGCCGAGGCGCCCTTGCCGCAGGCGGCCTCAGCCGCCGACGCCAAGCAGTGCGGCACCGCGCTGCGGGCCGCTCGACGTGTGGCCACCGTTGGCGGCTTAGCGTTTCCCCTAAATGTGTTCAGCTGGAATGTACACAAGGTCCAGCAGCCAGCCGTAATGGATGAAGTCGCCGCGTTAGCCAATGCGGCGCAATTAATGTTTGTGCAAGAGGCGGTACCGAGTCGCCAACTACCCAGCCTCGTTGATGAGGCGTTGTTCCCCGCTTTTGCTCCGGGCTACGTACAAAATGGGACACCGACAGGCGTCCTCACCCTGGCCAGAACACCACACCTCGTGCAGTGTCACCTGCTCGCGCTAGAACCCTGGTTGCGATCGCCTAAAGCAACCAGTGTCACCCTGTACCCACTCATTGACCGGCAGGAGAAGCTGCTCGCTATGAACCTCCATGCCATCAATTTCACCCTCGGCGTGAGCGATTACCAAAACCAGCTTGCCGCCCTGACTGATTTAATAACAGCACACGATGGACCGATGATTTTTGGTGGAGATCTGAATACATGGAGTCCAGCAAGGCAGCAAGTGCTGCAGCATTTTACTGCCATGATGGGATTGGTGGCCGTGCCGTTTGACCCCGACCATCGGGTTACCGTATTGGGAAGGCCATTGGACCACCTGTATGTCCGCGGCCTGACTTGGGGGCACACCACGACCCACAAAGTCACGACGTCCGACCACAATCCACTCTTGGCAACATTACTGAGTGACGACTCATGACAGTCAAGCGGTTCATCGCAGCGCTCTTCGTCAGCTTGCTAATGCTAAAGAGCCTTCACGTGCAAGGTGCTGACACCGCTGAGCGCGAGGTACGTCTACTGATCGATGCCATCGCCTCAAGCAACTGTGATTTCAATCGCAATGGGCGTCAGCACACGGCAGCAGAAGCGGCAGCCCACCTTGAACTCAAATACACTAGAGCGGGAAAGCACATCGATTCGGCTGACGACTTTATTGCGCAATTAGCGAGCAGCAGCTCATTGACAGGAAAGCCCTACCTGATGAGCTATGAGGGTGGCACCCTGCCGGCAGGGGATTGGATGATAGGCGCTCTGGAGCAGATTCGTGCAAACGCTCAGGATCTCGATGTATCGGCCTTTTATCAATCAGACCAGTGAGCTCGCAGCTGGATGCTAGCCCAGCCTGTCAGGCGTCCATGAAGTACTGAAGGTTGGATAAATGGGCCGCCTCATCTGCGGGCAGCTTGTCGGCACTGCCCCACAGTGCGCGGTTAGCGAGCGCTGTATCAAAGCCCTCAATCAAGGCGACAATGCGCCCGTCGCGAATTTTAAAAATGTGAATATACTGCTGATCGTAGCGGGTTTCTGCTCGCGAAAAGCCATTATTTTGCGCCATGGCAACAACCACCTCACCCGTATCAACAATGATTTCGTGGGCAGCACAGAATGTGATGTCACTGGACTCGACACTGCCGAAAACATGCGGAGTCACCTCCTCAAAAAAACGATGCTTGCCGCGATAAACACCCGACAACACATGGTCCTGTGTCGGACAGATTAAACTGAAGTCCTGATCGATCAGAGCATCAAGAATGTCGACATCACCCGACCGAATCGCGCCATAAAACTGATTCACAATCTCACTCATTACAGACTCCTCCGAGAGCCAGCGCACTCAATCTCTCGAGCCCACAATCAGCTGCCGAGCTTATGTGGACCGTAAGCTTTGTATGCCGCGAATGATAAAATGGACGAAAGCAAGCCACAGCGTCACGTAGGCGAGAGAAAACCCCCACTGCCAACCCGAGTAACCCAACACCACACCGACCACCGGCAACATGGCAAACCAATGCCCCGGTACCCAAGCTGAATGCTTCCAAGAAAAATAAATGGCGGCAATGGCGGCCACTACCATGAGCACAGAAAAAACATCTTGGGCCCAAGGCTTAACGTACATTAACGCACCCACAATCACGGCAGAAAGCCCGGCGATGGCGTGTGTGACCGCACCCCAGTCAATTTTAGATTCGGGCGCCGCGGGTTCTGGTGCGCTCGTCACATTAGCGTCCTCGACATCGGTTCACCGTCATGGTGATAGGTCGCGAATGTATCCCAGCACATTAGCGTAGTGCGTCACAGAGTTGCCCGTTGCTCGAAGCGCAGCAACTGCCTCGTCAGACACCGCACCGTAAAGCTCGATGGTGAAACCATCTAAATGCGGTGAAACGGCCTCTAGGTACAGTCCGAGGTCTGTATTGTTCAGGTGAAATAGTAACGCATCGCTATTTTCGTAAACCTCGGTCCAAACAAACCCCAAGGCATCATCGGGATCCGCATCAAAGGTGTGCAGCAACATGCCCGGCTCCCCTTGCTCGACCTTGGCATCGACGGCCCGGGACAATGCAACAACCTGTTCGGCCGCATTGGGTAGCGCATGCAATCGAGCGATCAGGACAAAAGGCGACGGGCCTGCAACCAGCGAACCCTGCTCACTCGCCACGACATAGGGCGCACTAACGAGCATAAAAAAGAGTAATAACCCACGTAGTGCCATACTGAACTCCCCTCTAATAACTGATTTCTGGCTTAGACGAATCGCTCTTTTTCCTGAGAAACCCTCGCCACTGAGCCAAGCACACGGTATAAGCTGACACAGCCAAATCGTGGGTTTCGCTCTCCAAACCAATATAACACCAGCGGAGAAGACGCCAAACACACGATATCGCGTTATCAGGAGCGTGCATCATGATCGTCAGCATCGGAAATTTTGGGGTCATTTTAGCCGCCATCTTGCTGTCTACCTCTGTGCACTATTTTTTCCTGCGGCATCTCAATAACGGTGGATGGGTAGCCAGTCGATATCCTCATTTACGGCTTGGATATGGCGTGTTGATGGCGCTCATTGCTCACTCCATTGAGGTGTCGCTGTTTGCCATCGCTTATCTCGTCTCCATTCGCTTAGGATTCGGCACATTGGAGGGCGAGTTTACGGGCACGGCTGCCGATTATGTCTACTTTTCCTATGCCGCCTTCACCACCGTGGGCTTTGGCGACATTACCCCTACCGGCCCATTGCGATTACTGGCAGGGGTCGAAGCGCTAACAGGCCTTGTCTTAATCACCTGGACAGCCTCCTATCTCTACATAGAGATGACGCGCCTATGGAAGATTCAGCCTTAATCCACCGACAAAGGCGCTATCAGATCAAAGCGCGGCACGTTGCCCTCAGGCGTGGTCACGTGCTCTTGAAACATCGATAAGGGACGCACCCAGAGACCTCGCGCGCCGTATTCGGGCCGGTAGACAACCAATGACTCGCCGGTCTCTGAATGCTGGGCAACGCCAATGACCGAGTAGGTCTGACCTTTATAGTGACGATAACGCCCGACGACAAGATCGCTCACTCAGCTAACCCACCAAACGCCTTCACCATCGCGGTTTGTAGGCCTTCTAAAATCTCGCAAAGAATCAAAAAGTCAGCGTCCGCACGAGCCAAGGGATCTTCAACCAACTCGTCATTGGCCTCACGAATGGCATCAGTAAATTTGAGGCGGCGAAAAGAGAGGTCTTTATCGACTACCGCGGCAACTCGATTACCCCATTCGAGGGCCAGTCGCGCCACTTGGTGCCCTGAAGACAGGTGCGCGAGCACCTCCTCACTATCAAGCGGAACGCCGCGCACCTTGACCGAGCTCCCCTCCTCGCGCTGATCGATAAAATCAGCTTCATTGGCCAACTCAACTGACTCAGGCACCGATTGATGCAACAACCATTGGGTCATGACATGTGCTGGCGCCTTTTGTGTCTCTGGCAATACCACAGGCAAATTGCCGAGTGCTTCTCGTAAATGATTCAGCACTTCTTCCGAACGACCCGCGCTACTGCTATCGACCCAGATCCAGCCCGCACGATCCGCAATAATCGCTCTCACCGACGTAGAGCGAGAAAACGCGCGTGGTAACAAATCTTGAGTCACTTCGTCAGTGACCGCTTGCCGCTCTCGGCGGCTCACTTTACGCCCCTGTGCTTTAGCGATCTGACTACAACGCTCGTTCGCCTGTTCTCGCACGACCGTCGCAGGCAGTAACTTTTCTTCCCGTTTTAAGCGCACCATCCAGTAGGGCCCCGCCGCATGGACTAGCGCCGAAGCAGTCTCATCGAGAGCGGGTACCCACCCCAAGCTGGTCGCCTGAGCGGGAGAACAGGCAGTAAAAGGACGCGACTGCAGCCGTCTTTCTAACTCTTCGGCGTCGATGCCCAGACGGCTAGGTAAACGGTAAGGACGCAGAGAACGAAACCACATAAAATAACACTTCCGAGTTGAGTGAAACGCAGGGCGGGCAGTGTATCGCAGTCTCTGCTTTTGAGGGTCGAGTTCATTTAATATCACGTTCTGAGACAGGAGAATTTGACCATGCGCTACCTACACACCATGATTCGCGCTGCCAATTTAGAGCAGACACTGCATTTTTTTGTCGATCAGCTCGGCTTGATCGAGGCCTATCGTTACGAAAATGAGGCAGGGCGATTTACCCTCGTTTTTCTCAGTGCGCCGGCGGACGTCGACAACGCTAAAACGCAACAAGCTCCGTTAGTCGAAATCACTTATAACTGGGACCCAGAAACCTACGATGGCGGTCGGAATTTTGGCCACTTAGCGTATCAAGTCGACGATATTTATCACACTTGCCAGCAGCTGATAGACCGTGGAGTCACGCTCAATCGCCCCCCTCGCGACGGCCGCATGGCCTTCATTCAATCGCCGGACGGGATTTCCATTGAGCTACTGCAGGCAGGCTCTGCACTAGCCGAAGCAGAGCCTTGGTTATCAATGCCAAACCAAGGCAGCTGGTAACGCCATTACTGTCTCAAAAAGTCGAGTATCCAGCGCGCCGCTCGACCTCCCTCGTGTTCGCGGGCCACAAGGCTTTTAAGGCCCTCGGTGACACGCGCTTCGCCAATCATATCGTGGCGAAAAGACATGATGGCTCGGGCATATTCAGGGGTAAACTCAGGATGCCCCTGGAACGTCAAAATATGTTCCCCCAATACCATCCCCGCTACCTCACAATGCGCACTGGTGGCTATTTTTTTAGCGCCGGGTGGCATCTGCATGACTTGGTCCTGATGTGATGCCAGCAAGCACAGCTCCTTGCTGTCCGCCTGTTCAAGTAGCGTGTCGTCAACCGCATAACAGTTAATGCCGACACCCCACCCTTTCGTCGACTTAGCCACCGCGCCGCCCAGCGCTTGCGCAATCAGCTGATGGCCAAAGCAAATACCAACGAGTTTAGTGCGCGTGGCGTGCAGTGCACGGACAAAGTCCTCAAGTGAACGGATCCACGTCTTATCGTCATAAACGCTACTTTTACTTCCCGTAATCAGAAAAGCATCGGCCACATCACAGGCAGCAGGCAATGCTCCTGCTTCAACATCCCACGTGGTAAAGCGCAAAGCGTCATCTTGCTCCGTCAGCAAACGCTCAAACATGTCGGGATACTGTCCGTGCGCCGCCACCCATTCAGGTCTCACCGAATCAGTCCGTAAAATACCAATGTGCATAGCTTTGTCCTATTTAACCTCTCACTTCGCGATGGCGATTTGCCTGCCCTGACCCCTGCGCACCACTGTGTCGCAGTACTCAGCCACTTTTTCTTGGATCGTGGCGTCAGCCTCTCAACCTATCCAAGGAGACCGGCGCCGCCCGCTAATGTAAACGATATAGCAAACAGCGTGCGGGGGGTCCATCAAAACACCACCGCTCATCACCTTGACGGCACCCTGTGAGGCCAATTTTCCCAGGGCACCCTTATTTGCCCCGGGCGATCCTGTGCCACCCGGTGGGGCTACCCACCCTTGCAATCGGTAGACTGCAGACCACGTTTTTATGAGCTCTTTTTATGAGCTCTTTTTTGGAGCCCTGTTTGGGGAACCTGGTATGGGGCCTGCTTAAGACCTCCGTTTATGACCCCCGTTTATGACACCTGTTCAAGACACCTCTGCCCAAGCAGCGATCTTGGATCGCTCTGCGTCCCGCTGAATGCTGCACCAGCAACGCGCAAAAGGGGTGAACCGTCATTTCCAAAAAAAGTAGGGATAAAAAGTGGACATAAGTCCGATGCCATTGCCAACACCACAGAGAATAGTCAACACTGGCAGGGTCTCAACGCGTCATCTTACAGTACCGTACCAACCGTGCCCGGAGTGTCTGAAGCAGTGCAAGCGCAGAGTAAATCAACTGTTGACCCAGCCATCATTACCGATGGTTCACGGCACGATCCACAACATCACAGCCCGACACCACGCACCCTGCCGTCACTGTATCAGCGCGCGGCTCGGTTACTGAGTGCCTTGCTGCTGAGCATTGGATGCGGCTTAACCACCCCCATCGCCGCGGCGACGCCTGCAGTCGCCGCCGAGTACATTGGTAACGGCGCCTGCGCAAGCTGTCACGAGCAAGAGACGGCCGACTGGACCGATTCGCATCATGACTTAGCGATGCAGGAAGCCACCCCCGACACCATATTGGGTGATTTTGACAATGCACAGTTTCACTATCATGGGGTGACGACGACTTTTTTCCGGCGCGGTGATGCGTATTTCATCACCACCGATAATGCGAAGGGCTTACTCGAAACATTTCCCGTTAAATATGTTTTTGGTGTCGAGCCACTACAACAATATCTGCTGCCGCTGCCTGGTGGGCGTCTGCAAGCACTGGCCATCGCTTGGGATACGCGCCCGATCCAAGCAGGCGGACAGCGCTGGTATCACCTTTACGAGGAGGAGCCCGTCCTGGCAGGCGACCCTCTGCACTGGACAGGCGGCTATTTTAATTGGAATACCAGCTGCGCAGAGTGTCACAGTACTGACGTCAAAAAACGCTACGACGCCGAAGCAGATCAGTTCAATACCCACTACGAGCAAATCGACGTCGGTTGCGAAGCCTGTCATGGACCGGGCAGCACACACCAACAGTTGGCGCAGAAAGACGCGTTATCGCCTGGGCAAATCGGTTTTGAAATGAGCTTAAGCGCTCGGGGCGCATGGCAGTGGCCTGAAGGCGCGGACATCGCGCGTCGGACGAAAACGCTCGATAACACGATACAAATTGACACCTGTGGCAGATGCCACGCACGGCGCAGCACGCTCGGTGATTACCACCCGGGTAGGCCTTTACTCGATACCCACCGCCTAGCGCTCATCGACACGCCCTTGTATTGGCCAGATGGCCAGATTCGCGATGAAGTCTACGTCTATGGTTCTTTTATCCAAAGCAAAATGCACCAAGCCGGCGTGGTCTGCAGCAACTGTCACAACCCCCATAGTAATGAGTTGATAGCTGAGGGTAATGCCGTGTGTGGGCAGTGCCATACGGCTACGCAATACGACACCCCCTCCCATCACCGACACCTCGCTAAGAGTGCCGGCACTGCCTGTGTCGCTTGCCATATGCCGAGCCAAATTTATATGGGCGTGGATGCCCGGCGTGACCACAGCATGCGAATCCCTCGACCCGACTTGTCACTGAGCACCGGCAGTCCGAACGCCTGCAACCAGTGCCATACCGAAAAAAGTGCCGATTGGGCCTACTCCGCATTACTCGACTGGGGGGTGCGCTTTACTGACCAGCGAAATCACCCTGCGCGGGCATTTCATGCAGCCGATCGCGGCGATGTTCGAGCCACGCCTATACTGTTAGATACCGCCAATAACAATGCCTATAGCGCGCTGCTGCGCGCCTCGGCAATCAGCCGCCTCAGTGCGTTGGTACCCTCGATAACCGCTCCCAACGTGAGTCTTTGGTTAAGCAGCTCGGATCCATTAATTCGCCTGGCAGCAGCCGAAGCAGTCGGACAGTTACCGCTTGAACAGCGCCTAGCCATGCTGACGCCCGTATTAGAAGACCCCGTGCTGGGGGTTCGTATGATAACGGCGGAACAACTCGCCGATCTCCCAGCTTCTAGCATAGAGGGTCAGGCAGAGCGGGTCGCTGCACTCAACAAAGAGTATCGTGAGGTCCAGTCACAACACCTCGATATGCCTTCGGTATTGGCTCAATTAAGTCGGTTCCAACTGGCACAGGGAGAAACCAAAGCCGCCGAAGCGGGGCTCTTGTCGGCGCTCAAAAAAAATCCACAATCGAGTGTCGCCAGAGTCAACTTAGCCGACCTGTATCGCTCGTTAGGTGATGACAATGCTGCGCGCGCCATCCTCGAAGACGGCCTCGCACTCAGCGCAGACGATGGCGCGATATGGTTCAGTAAAGGACTATTAGAAATTCGCGACGGCAACCCGCAAGCAGGGCTCAAAGCACTCGAAACAGCTGCCACCCTCGAAGAAACCCCCGGCTATTATCATTACGTTTTTGCGGTGGCGCAAAACGATCAAGGCTATCCCGACAAAGCGCTATCTACCCTTCAACAACTCCACCGCCTAGCGCCTGGACAGCCCAACGTTCTGTCAGCCCTCATGCAATACAGCCACATGATAGGAAATAAACCCGCAGCTGAGCGTTATCGAGATGAACTGCGCGCCACGCTTAAAGCGGCCGGTCTGCAATAACCGCCACGCTGGTGCTCAGCGCTACTGGCGCACCAGCTGAAGCCTCACCGTCACGGGGATCACTCGGCTGATTGCATTCAGTCCGGCAACACGCTGCAACGCGGCGACACCAGGCTCTAAGCCAAACTCGGATGCCGATAATAGAATGGGCTCCACGCTGACGACACTGAGCCCTTGCTCGTTAGGTGCCACTTGCAGTGTCGCGGTACGGTTAACAACTTGTCCATGGAGATCAATCGCTAAAGTCGTTTCAACAGTATGACTTTGCTCCACGCTAACCGCACTGGGTGCCAGCTGGGCCGTAATGCTTGCCTGTGGAAACAAGCCCACCTCAAATAACAGCTCTTTCATGCGCTCGTTGCGAATACCCACGTTGGTCTCAACCGAATCTAGCGCTACGCGGATTTCCACCTGGCCGTCATCAGTCACAGTACCGACAACCGACTCAAACTGATTCAGCTCTCCCACTGCATTATTCTTGATGGATATAAATTGAACGACTGAACCGCCGGCAACCTCCCAACCACTCCAGGCGGGGGACGAAATCAGTAACAAAACTATCCAGCCTATTTTTCTGACATCGTATCTCATGGTAAACACTCTCATTGTTGTGGGGCGCGACACCGAGTTTTTTCGCAACACGGGTCTCGCAACGCTGTAAGGGTAACGGAATGTATTACCGACTGCGAAATGGCCATCGCGGTCTTGCTACGTGCGTTTTTTCGTGGCCACGTGATCACAACCGTCTGCGAGGGAGTCGGACATGCCGTGCTCCAACCAGTACTCGATCAATCTGCCGGCTTACTGAATAGTAAAACCCCTCTCGAGGTCAGCTTGCAATATCTGCCAGGTCACCTTTCTGCTCGAGCCAGATTTTGCGATCACCGGCCCGCTTCTTCGCCAGTAATAAATCAAACGTACTGTCAGTATCGGCCTTTTCATCCAGAACCAACTGCACTAGACGGCGCGTGTCTGGGAACATCGTGGTCTCACGCAGCTGTGGTGGGTTCATTTCCCCGAGGCCCTTGAAACGCTGCACAGCGGGTTTTGCACGTTTATTTTCCGATTCAAGCCGGTCAAGAATGCTATTTTTTTCTGCTTCATCCAGCGCGTAGTACACCTCTTTACCGATGTCAATTCGATACAGCGGCGGCATCGCCACAAAGATATGGCCTGCGCGCACCAAGGGCCTAAAGTGGCGCAAAAATAAGGCACAAATGAGCGTCGCAATATGCAGGCCATCAGAATCGGCATCGGCCAGAATGCAGACCTTATGGTAACGAAGCTGGCTCAGATCGGTACTGCCGGGATCAATACCCAGTGCCACCGAGATATTGTTGACTTCCTGAGAGGCGAGAATCTCTAGCGAGTCGACCTCCCACGTATTTAAGATTTTACCGCGCAACGGCAGAATCGCTTGGTACTCTCGATCGCGCGCTTGTTTCGCAGATCCACCTGCCGAATCGCCCTCTACTAAAAATAGTTCACTGCGGCTGGGGTCTTCCGTCGAGCAATCCGCTAACTTGCCGGGCAAAGCGGGACCCGTGGTCACCTTTTTGCGCACCACTTTCTTCGCTGAGCGCAGCCGGGCCTGTGCTCGCTCAATACACAACTCAGCCAAACGCTCCGCATCAGAAGTGTGCTGGTTTAACCACAAGCCAAAGGCATCCTTTGCCGCGCCAGAGACGAGCCCAGCCGCCTCCCGCGAGGAAAGCCGTTCCTTTGTCTGCCCCGAAAACTGAGGGTCTCGAAGCTTGCAAGACAAGACAAAACAGCAGCGGTCCCAAACATCCTCTGCGGTGAGCTTCACGCCTCTCGGCAGTAGGTTGCGTATCTCGCAAAACTCCCGCAAAGCATCTGCTAAGCCCGAGCGCAATCCATTGACATGCGTGCCACCTTGCGCGGTGGGGATCAGATTGACATAAGACTCCGCGATCACCTCACCACCCTCCGGCAACCACTGAATCGCCCAATCAACCGCCTCTGAACTGCCCTCAAAGTGGGTCGTAAACGGTTGCTCTGGAATCACTGGACAATCGATCGTGGCATCTGCGAGGTAGTCTGAAATGCCGTCCTCGTAATACCATTCCGTCGTTTCTTTTTTCTTTTCATCCGTCAGCGTCACTCTTAGGCCAGGACAGAGTACCGCCTTGGCGCGAAGCGCATGACTCAGCTTAGGCACCGAAAAAGTCGCCGAGTCGAAGTAACTGGCATCTGGCTTGAAACGGATGCCCGTTCCGGTATTACGCTTGCCACAACTGCCAGACACGGTGAGATCATCGGTCTTATCACCCCCCGCGAACGCCATCGAATAGATATTGCCGTCACGACGAATCGTTACCTCAAGTCGCTCTGAAAGCGCATTGACGACGGACACGCCGACACCGTGCAAGCCCCCGCTAAATTGATAACTCTTATCAGAGAATTTGCCGCCCGCATGCAAAGTCGACAGGATGACTTCAACCCCCGGTAGCTTTTGCTCTGCATGTAAATCAACGGGCATGCCGCGACCATCATCGGTCACACTGAGCGCGCCGTCGCTATGCAAAACGACATCAATTTGGCCGCAGTGTCCAGCGAGCGCTTCATCAACCGAATTATCGATCACCTCCTGAGCGAGATGATTCGGGCGCGTGGTGTCTGTGTACATGCCAGGCCGCTTACGAACGGGGTCGAGCCCGGTCAGTACCTCGATCGCATCAGCGTTATATTCGGTCATGATCTACCACTATTGGTGTCTATATTGTCGTTGCGCCGAGTGCAATCCATCGTAATCAGTGATCGACCCTTTCAACGCCTTGTGTTTAAGCGTAACCGCGCGAGGCCAGATCGACCGTAAAGGTCTCATCAACCACTCGCAGCACGCCAGCTTCCCACTGTCCGTCCTCGTGTAGTGCTAATAACCGACACCCCGGTGCCACATCGTCAACCTGAAACTGAGAAGACTGTGGCGCAAACTGGACGCAAGTGGAGGGTGCAGTCAGGCATTGTACGCCCCGATGCGCCTGAACAGAATCCTGATGAACATGTCCTGATACGACAATCGCCCGGCTGCCCAGTGTGGTCAATAACGCGAGTGCCTCGGAAGCGTTGCGAACGCTTTGCTCATCGAGCCACGCGCACCCTACCGGCATCAGCGGATGATGGGTCGCCACGAGCAACGGTCTATGCGTGTTGACCGCCTCCTGAACCGCAGTGCGAAGCGCTGCCAACTCTGACTCAGCCAGAAACCCCGCTACTGCGCCGGGTTGTTGCGTATTCAGCATGACAATATCCCAGTGGGACAGTCGAATGTCGCGCCTGAAGTAGTGCGCCAGCGGATGACTCGCCGGCCAAATTGCATCATGGTTTCCTGGCAACCAAAAACTGGGGATGCCGAGCGGCTCTATCAGCGTGCACAGTCTTTCGTAAGCCTTTTCACTTTCATCGCCGGCTAAATCACCGGTTAATAACAGTGCGTCGACAGGCTCCTGCCGAGCAATCAAACGGCAAACGGCTGCCAGTGATTGATCGGTATCTATGCCCACTAGTCGCCCTCCAGATTCCGCCATGAGATGCGTATCGGAAAGTTGGACGATCCGCGCCGAACCAGGCGTGGTGAGCGCGGTCTTACCGCTGAGAGGGGTCATGGCGCCGGGGTATCAACGTCAGGCAACATCGTGTCAACAGCGCGGCCGTGGGTCAGACAAAACGACAGTAGCTCGGCTGCAAAACGATTTTGCTGGTATTTTTCGTCCCGCTGCAACATATCAGGGTTGGGATACCGATATCGGGCCTCGAAACGCCGTGACGTACTGCAATGCACAATCTCGGCCATTCTGGCATCGTGATAAAGCCTGAGATCAAAATAACTGCCCGCCCATACTCTGGGGGTGGCACTTTGATAACGTAGCCGCATATCAGTGGTGTACCGACCCCGGGCCGTGACTTCAAGTGCCACAGTGACATCACCCGCCGCAAAATCCCAGTCAGCGCGCTGCTCGTAGTCCGGAAACAAACGCATGAGGCGATGGTAGTTCACCTCGCACAACGCATGCAGATCTGCCAGATCTATTTGATATCCGCGACGCTGTCGCCCGCGCAGTGCGGTCTGGTTTTTCTTTTCAGTCATACGCTTTAGTGTAGCAAGGCCCCGCCCCCCCGCGAACAGCCAAAATCTTAACGTCTTTGGACGCTTAAAAACGCCGCACACAGTGGTAGACTCGCCCCCTCATGACAGTTAGGTCCCACATCACATGATGAAGCTCGAACGACGATTTTGCGCCCCACTCACCGCTTTAGCCGCTTTTGTGCTCAGCTGCGTCAGCCTCACCGCACAGGCCGATACGCTGGTCGATATTTATGAGCTGGCACTGGAGAACGACGCGCTGCTCAAAGCCAAGGTGGCACAGTATGGTGCCGATTTAGAGCTCGAGAACCTCGCACTCGCGCCCCTACTACCTCAAGCAACGGCGGGTTATCAGGTATCAGAAACCGAAACAGACACCACCTCACCCACCATTATTCAGGACCCCAACCTGGGTTTTGTCGTCATTGATGGCAATTCGGTCAGAAATGTCGACAACGAAGGTTATGACGTCAGTTTGTCGCAAACGCTATTTAATCTATCGGCCTGGTTCGGCTGGCGAGCGGGCAAAGAAACATCGCGGCAAGCAGAGGCAAACCTTGCCGCGGCACAGCAAGACCTTATTGTGCGCGTGGTACAGGCGTATTTTTCGGTTTTGAGAGCACAAGATAATCTGCGCGCTTCGCAAGCTCAGGAGCGCGCCTTCGAGCGCCAGCTAGAGCAGACGCGACAACGCTTTGAGGTGGGGCTCATTGCCATCACCGATGTCTATGAAGCAGAAGCAGCCAGAGATCTGGCCCAGGTGACCCGCATCGTGGACGAAAATAACGTTGCGGTGGCGAAAGAGAATCTATCGGTGTTAACCGGTCAGGCCCCTGGCGCGCTATATGTCTTGGGGGAAGAGTTTAATCCCAAACCGCCCGAACCCAGCGATCGAGCGGAGTGGGTCGACTTTGCGCTTGCCAATAACAGCGAGCTTGCCGCGGCTCGTTATGCCGAAGAAGCCGCGCGTCAAAATGCGACCTCTTCCAAGATGGAACACGCACCGAAAGTCACCGCGAGTTATCGTTATCAAGATACCGAAACCACTGGCAGTATTGATCAAAACCCACCTAGCCTATTCAACCTGCCGCCAAATTCGGATCAGACCAATGAGACGTGGCAAGTCAGGTTTGACATGCCGTTATTTTCGGGCGGCGCGGTCAGCGCTAACCGGCGACGCGCTGCGGAACAATTCAATGTTGCCCGCGAATCACGGATCAATCTGACCCGGACCACCGTCACGCAAGCGCGGTCCTTGCACATGACCGTCGTGTCAGATGTCTCCAGGGTACAAGCGCGACAGCAATCGATTGTCTCTAGCCAAAGTGCCCTCGACGCGACACAGGCTGGCTACGAAGTCGGCACGCGTAACATCGTCGATGTACTCAATGCGCAGAATAAGGTGTTTGCGGCGCAGCGGGACTATGCCAACAGTCGCTATGACTTCATCATTAATTCACTGAGGCTTAAAGAGGTCGCGGGCACGCTGTCTCCTGAGGATATCGCTAGGCTTGAGGGCTTTCTACTGCAGCCTGTCGCGCCGACAGCATCGGCTGCCGAGTAAGTCAGGGCAAATGGGCTTCCAGCACTGCCCATTGCGCCCCTATCACACCCCTGTGCATTGACTGGAACGCCCCAGCGCGGGCCCCGATTTCTGTGGCTTGCTGCCGATCTGAGTCGGGTCCGATCAAATTCATCACAGCCTCGGTGAGCGTATCAGTATCGATTTGTTGCGCGCCGCCGCAACGCACTAAATCACGGTAGATGGTTGCAAAGTTAAACGTGTGTGGCCCAGTGAGAATGGGCAGCTGCCACGCCGCCGCTTCTAGCGGGTTATGGCCGCCGTGACGCACCAGGCTTCCGCCGACGAATACCAGGTCAGCGAAACCGGTTAATGCGCCCAAAGACCCCAAAGTATCGATTAGCATGACGTCATCCGATCGTTGCATGTCGCGCTGCTCACTGTGGCGCACCACTTGAAAACTCTGCAGGGACGGCATTGCGAGAATCGAGTCTGCTCGCTCTGGATGACGCGGTGCCAACATTAACAGCGCATTCGGGCAGACGCGCCTCAGGGCCAAAAATGCCGATAATACGGCCTCCTCCTCTCCGGGGTGTGTACTGGCAGCCAGCCAAACGGGTCTGCCCTGAAGCGCTCCACGTAATCGCCGATGCTCAGCCTGATAGGCCTCCGACAACGCAACAGTATCCACCGAAAATTTTAAATTCCCCGTCACGACAACCCGATCAGAGGGCGCGCCCAGCGCGATCAAACGTCTCGCGTCAGCGCGTTCCTGCGCGGCAATCACTGAAAAACGAGCCAGCGTCGTGCGGATTAATCGCGGCACGCGCGCATACCCTCTCGCAGACCCCTGAGACAGCCGTGCATTTAGCAGCACCATCGGTATAGCGTTGACGTTCGCCTGTTCCACCACATTGGGCCAAATTTCAGTCTCAACACACACGCCGACGAGGGGCTGCCAATGAGTGAGAAAACGACGCACCGCGCCCGGGGTATCAAAGGGAATCCAGTCACTGAAAACCTGCTCACCAAACCGTTGCTGAACTTGAGCAGCACCGGTTGGTGTCGTCGACGTAATCAGCAGAGAGAGATCATCGCGGTCACTCAGCAAACGCTCAATGAGTGGCGCAACCGCCAACGTTTCACCAACAGAGACGGCATGAATCCATATCAGCTTATGTGGCCGAGAAGCCAGCGCGGTGCCATACCAGCCTAAGCGATGCCATAAATGTGCTCTATAACCTGATTGATTTCGCCCACGCCACCATAGACGGGCCAAGAACAATGGCACTAAAAGTCTCATCACCCACGAATAAACAGGGCGATTAATAGGGAGAGACCACCGGTTTCGAAGGCTCAAGACAATCGTATACTCTCAAACTGATCAGAAGGAGCCTACCATGCCACAACCACCCCACGCCGATGTTCGTGGATTTTTGCCAGACGATGAGGGCCTGCAACTTTACCAATGGGCGCTGGCCGCGACCGCTGTTGGTCCGCTTCTGGAAATTGGTAGCTACTGCGGTCGCTCAACCATCTGGTTAGGTCAAGCCGCACAAGCGCGGCAAACCGCGGTATTCGCAATAGACCATCATCGAGGCTCCGAGGAACATCAAATAGGTGAGAGCCATCATGATGCTGAGTTAGTGAACGCCGACGGCTTATTCGATACCTTTGCCGCGTTTCGTCGCAACATTGCCCAAGCTCGCCTGGAACAAGTTGTCATTCCCATCGTAGCCGACAGTAAACAGTTCGCCAGCCACTGGGCCGGCCCGTTAAGCGTCGTCTTTATCGATGGTGGCCATAGCCTCGACGCAGCGCTCGCCGATTATCGGCTGTGGGCACCGCGCATCGGGCCGGGCGGTATCTTGGCCATTCACGACGTTTTTCCTGACCCCGCTGACGGTGGTCAAGCGCCGTTTACTATTTGGCGGCTTGCACAGCAATCGGGACTTTTTGCGTCCGAAGGCACGCAGGGAAGCCTGCGGGCCCTGCGTCGGCTGGCGGACTGACGCACTCACTAGACCCCCGCCTCCAACGCCGGTATATCTAGCGGATCAGCTAAGGCCGAACACGTAAATAAGCGACAGGCGCCGGTTCGCTCAGTCAGTGCGTCCGCTGCCAATAGCACGGCGCCCGCGGTCCAAGTCGGCTTTTCCAATGGCCAAAGCGTCCGCTCAGCAAACTGATATCCGGTCCACCATGCACCATCATCATCTCGCCACTGCGCCAACCAACTGAACAATTCAGCTGCCTGTTCTCGCTGCCCCGCTGCCAATAGCGCCAAGGTCAACTCGCAAGATTCTGCGACGGTGGCCCAGGGCTGATGATTTTCACAGCGACAACCGATGCCGGGCTCAACAAATTCTGACCAACGACGACTCAATCGCTGTCGCGCCGCTTCACCTTCCACCACACCGGTTAGAATGGGATAAAACCAATCCATCGCATAACGAGACTTGCTCTCCCAAGTGCGATCGAAGCGTGCCGGCTTATGTCGTAATGCCTCGCCAAGTCGTAAACGCGCCCGCTCCCAATGATCTTTTTTTTGGCCCAGTTGGTCAGCGATTAATATGCCGCACTCCAGCGATTTATAAATAGAGCTGCAGCCTGTCACCAATGCGTCGCCCAATGGCGCACCTGTGCCATCAACGGCCCAATCAATCTCACCTTCTGGGCCCTGATAACGCAATACAAACGCCAATGCGCGAGCAACGACGGGAAACAATTGCTCGAGGAATCGTGAATCTCGCGCAATCAGAAAATGATGCCAAACGCCTGTCGCGATATAGGCCACGTAATTGGTTTCTCGTCGCTCCACTGATCGATCGGGCTGCCCCGCGCGGTAACACGCCCACCAGCTGCCATCGACAAGTTGGGTGTCTGACAACCACTGATAAGCGCGCTCTGCCGCATTGATTTCACCGGCAATACTGAGCGCCATAGCAGCCTCGGTATGGTCCCATGGGTCAGTGTGCCCTCCTTCGAACCACGGTATTTCGCCTGATGGCCTTTGGGTATTCAGAATAAAATCGACCGTTGGCCGCAACCAGTTATCAGGATATGAGCCGACGCTCAATCGCATGGTCTGCGCAGGTCGCTCCGTCATCATGCCGGCTTAGTAAAATACAAGATGATGCTTTTACCCATGAACGGATTAAGTGATGCGTCGATCGCGCGGGTCAGCCATGGCCTTTTCATCAAGTCCCAAACGAGGAGTCGATGATAGGCCTTCACCAACCAGGGTTCTCTCTCTCGTCGCCAAAACAGGCACTTTAACCACCAGTAAGGCACGTGTAAGGCGTGGGCACTGTCCCGACCATTGCAAACGAAACCTAAACGCTCTACCTCACGACGAAGATGCGTCGCGTCGAAAATGCGAATATGCCCACCGGGAGTCGTTCGATAGCCCTCACTCAGCCACCAACAAACCCACTCTGGCCACTGGCGCGGCACACTAATCCCCATTTTTCCGCCCGGCTTTAAGACCCGCATGGCCTCCTCTAACACCAATATGTAATTAGGAATATGCTCTAAAATCTCGCTGGCAATCACGACATCCACGGTATGATCAGCGATGGGTAACCGCGTCGCATCGCCCACACCAAATCCAATCTCGCCCTGAGGGGCATGACACTGCATGTCGGCCGTTCGTTCGGTAGCCGTCGCTAGCGACTTTGAGGAGAGGTCGATACCCACCGCATGAACACCGGGCAAACAATAAGCGGCCAACGAATGTCGACCCTCACCACAACCAATGTCCAAGAACAGGTCACCCGGCTCCAACGCTAAGGTGGCTAAATCCAGCGTCAGCATAGATCAATGCATCGCTGATATTGCTCGACCATCAATCGCGCACAAACCGGCCAAGAGAAATAGTGGTGCGCGCGTTGCTGCCCGCGAGTCGCCAGATCGGCGGCTAGGTCGACATCAGACAACACCGCATCGACAGCCTCAGCAAGCGCTTTGGCATCGCCGGCAGGCACCAGTAGTCCGCCATCCCCTACCACCTCGGCCAGGGCACCACCATCACTCGATACCAGCGGAATACCCGATGCCATCGCTTCGACAGCCGGCAAACCAAACCCCTCGTAAAGTGATGGAACCACTGCCACTGTGCTCTCTGCGTAAAACCGAACGATATCAGCATGGGAAGCGCCGCCGACAAAGTGAATGCGGTCACCGAGTTGGAGCTGACTGATCAGCGCCTCGGTCGCGCCGCCGGGCTTCGGTGAGGCAATTAAAATCAACTGCAGTCCCGGTCGGTCGGTGCTCAGTATTTTGAAAGCTTGCAGCAACACAGCCAAACCCTTTAAGGGAGCATCAGCAGACGCCGTCGCGATCAACTGAGCAGGTTTTCTGGTGACCGTCGGCAATGCTCGAAACAACTCAGTGTCGACCCCATTGGGTATGACGTTTATCGCACTGGGCAACACACCAAAGTCGGTGGCGATATCGGCCGCCGACGCACTCGACACGGTCACAATATGATTCAGTTGCGCGGCCACTCGCGCCTGCATCGTTAGAAAAGAGTGCCAGCGACGAACCAATAACCGCGTACTCCAGCGTGATGCATCGGCCAGAGCCACGCTCAAATCACGGCTAATAGGATGGTGTATCGTTGTCACGACGGGTAGACCCGCCTGTTGTAAGTCAAGAATGCCATCTGCGAGCGTCTGGTTATCGTGTATGACATCGAAGTCCTGAGCGTGGCCGAGTAACCAATCGCGCACGCGTTCGCCAAAAGTCCAAGGCTCGGCGAAACCACCGCTTAACTTGCTAACCCACTCTCGTCGATTCAAGGGGTCGCGCAATTCACGTCGAGTCACGCTCCCTAGGTCTCGGGCGTAGAGATCAAGACTCGGTAATTTAACCAGCCTGACGGTGTCGACGAGGTCAGGGTAAGGCGGCCCCGAAATCACCGTCACCTCGTGACCCAGGGCCATAAGCGCTTGACTGAGGTAGCGCAGATAAACGCCCTGCCCGCCCGAAAAAGGGGCAGATCGATAACCTAAGAGCGCAATGCGGAGCGCACGCCCAGAGCGCTGATCCAGCATAGTCTGCGCAGGATGGGGCGTGTGAATCGGCGCGTTAATGAATTACTCCAGGGTCGCAACAACTAATGGCAGTTTATCTGCCATAATATTGGGTGGCAGCGTCAAAGTACAGCGGCGCTGAGTGTATCGCCCACTCGCCAAGCCTGCCACCGGGTTGTAGACTGCCAGCCTGCTTTCAAGTGAGACCTCTATGTCGCTATCGACTCACTATAAGGGCATCATCCTTGCCGGTGGCTCAGGCACTCGGCTGCATCCCTTAACAACCACCGTCAGCAAGCAGCTGATGCCGGTCTATGACAAACCCATGATCTACTACCCGCTTGCCACCCTGATGCAATCGGGTATTCGGGATGTCCTGATCATTACCACCCCGCAAGATCAGTTGGCCTATGCCGATCTATTAGGGGATGGCCGCCAATGGGGTATCAATATTCAATACACGCTCCAACCCAGCCCAGACGGCTTGGCACAAGCTTTTTTGCTCGGGGAAAACTTTATTGGTGACGCACCAGTCTGTTTAATTCTGGGCGATAACATTTTTTACGGTGCCGGCCTCACGACCAAACTGAGACGCGCCGCGCAACGCAATGACGAAGCCTCGGTGTTTGCCTACTATGTCAATGACCCAGAGCGCTATGGCGTGATCGAATTTGATGCTGAAGGGTGTGCCGTTGGGATTGAAGAAAAACCAGACCAGCCGCGCTCACACTATGCCGTCACCGGCTTGTATTTCTATAATAACGACGTGGTTTCAGTCGCCAAGGGTATCCGTCCCTCTGCGCGCGGTGAGCTCGAAATTACCGATATTAATCGCCACTATCTCGCAACTGGTACGTTACAAGTCGAAGTAATGGGACAAGGCATGGCGTGGCTCGATACCGGCACGCACCAATCACTGCTTGATGCAGGCAACTTCATCCGCGTGATTGAAGAACGGCAGGGCCTTAAGGTCGCTTGCTTAGAGGAAATCGCCTATCGGCTAGGCTACATTGATGCCGAGCAAGTGCTGGCATTAGCCGCACCACTGACCAAAAGCGGTTATGGCGTTTATTTAGAAAGACTCGTGAATGACGGTGAATTGATCTTCGATGGAGATTGAACAAACACCGATAGCCGGCGCTACCTTGCTGCGCCCTGCCGTCCATGGTGATTCCCGTGGATTCTTTCTTGAGACGTGGCGCGCCGATCGGTATGCCGAGGCCGGCATTGATCAGCCATTTGTTCAAGATAACCACAGCCGGTCTTCACGCGGGATCTTGCGCGGACTGCATTTCCAAGCGACACAGCCTCAAGGAAAACTGGTCAGGGTGACCTCAGGCGAGGTCTTTGATGTGATCGTCGATTGCCGCGCCGACTCACCAAGTTGCGGACAGTGGTATGGCATGACCCTTACGGCAGAAAAGCACGAACAGCTCTGGGTGCCACCAGGCTGTGCTCACGGTTTTTATGTTTTAAGTGATAGCGCCGACTTTTTGTACAAGTGCACCGACTACTATCACCCAGCCAGCGAAATCACCCTGGCCTGGGATGACCCGACCGTTGGTATCGATTGGCCTATTCTGAGCGGAACCTTGCCGCAAGTGTCAGAGAAGGACTGCCGCGGTATTCGCTGGGAAGACGTGCCTTTGTTCAGCAATTTAGGGCTCTGTCAGTCATAACCCCACCCATCTTTATTAGCACAGCATGAACACCCTCAGCCCAAATGTGGCGCTGCTGATAGTGCATTCAGTGGGGCTTTTTCATCGCGGCTTCTGCATCGCACCCCTATCGACAGCCACGCTATCTCGTGCAGCACGTTTAAACGCCGCACTATTGCAGTGGCTCAAACGCGAACGCTACAGCAGTGGCCGCCACCAACCCTCATTTTCCAAATACCAGTCGACCGTTTTACTGAGTCCGGTTTCAAAAGTCTCTTCAGGTACAAAGCCCAGCTCAGCTTCAATTTTTGATGCGTCAATCGCATAACGCCAATCATGGCCGGCACGATCCGTCACAAATTCAATCAGGCTCTCGCTGGGCACGCCCCGTGCCGGAGGTGCGTTGGGAAATCGTCCGGCCAACGTAGCGTCCGCCGCAAAGCGCTGATCTAGCACCTGGCACAGCAATCTCACAATATCGAGATTGGCCCATTCATTTTGACCACCAATGTTATAGACCTCCCCTGGAATACCGCCCTGAAGCACCGCTGCAATGCCCCGGGCATGATCTTCGACATAAAGCCAATCACGAATATTGGTGCCATCACCATAAATAGGCAGCACGCCGCCATCTACAATACGTGTCAAACACAGCGGAATTAATTTTTCAGGGAAGTGGTAAGGCCCGTAATTATTCGAGCAATTGCTCGTGGTGACCTGCAACCCATAGGTATGATGATAAGCGCGCACCATATGATCACTGCCCGCCTTACTCGCCGAATACGGTGAATTGGGCTCATAACGCGTCGTTTCGGTAAAAGGCGGGGCACTGACAGTGAGTGATCCGTATACCTCATCAGTAGAAACGTGATGGAAACGGTGCTCGCAACCCGAGCCCGAAAGCCAGGCGTTGCGGGCAGCGGCAAGCAAGACATGGGTGCCCTGAAGATTGGTGCGGATAAATTCGTCGGGGCCCGTGATCGATCGATCTACATGACTCTCTGCGGCAAAATGCACGATAGTGTCGATACCATAGTCTGCCATCACACGCGCCACGAGTACCGCGTCACAAATATCACCCTCGACAAATTGAATGCGTCCACTGTGTTCCAAGGGCGCTAAGCTGGCGCGGTTGCCGGCATAGGTGAGGGCATCGAGCACGACTACAGTGTGCTCTGGATGTGCCTGCGTCCAGTGATTCACAAAGTTCACACCAATGAACCCCGCGCCACCTGTCACCAGTAAAGATTGTGTCACGATATTAAGACTCCCTCGCCTTGACGGCTCGTAAATTGTCACGCAACGCATCGCGCCAAGGTCGCTGCACCACATTGAGTCTGTCACACGTCTGTTTTGCATTCAGTACACTGTAAGCGGGCCGCTTGGCAGCAGTCGGAAAGGCAGCTGTGGTAATCGAATCTACCGTGACCGGGGTCGTTAACAGCCCCATAGCCGTCGCCTCGTCGCGAATGGCACAGGCAAATTCATACCAGCTGATTTCGCCCTCGTCGCTCCAATGGAAAAGACCAGTCTCCTCAGCATCCTGGGCTAATCGCCAACAAATATGAGCTAGGCTGGCTGCTGCCGTAGGGGCTCCCACTTGGTCACTGACCACGCCCACCGTGCCGCGCTCTCGCATGAGTCGCAGCATCGTGAGCATAAAATTCTTGCCTTGAGGGGCATAGACCCAACTCGTGCGCACCACCGCATGGCTCGCGTCACTGGCGAGTACTGCTTGCTCCCCCTGTAATTTCGTTTCGCCATAGACCCCAAGTGGTGCAGGGTTGTCTGTCGTTAGGTAAGGAGTTCTTGCGGCGCCATCAAACACAAAATCAGTCGACACGTGCACGAGGCGAATACCCCGTTCGGCACAGAGTGTGGCTAATCGTTGCGGTGCTTGAGCATTGAGCGCCTGCGCAGTGTCGCGATCATCTTCTGCCGCATCCACCGCTGTGTAGGCAGCGGCGTTAATGATTATTTGGGGTGACAAGCGTTGCAGACAATCACGTAGAACCCCTTCGTCGGTCACATCACATTGCACTCGAGTCAGCCCATTAACACGCAGTTGCGATGGCGCTGCTGCCACACACGCTTGCCCAAGTTGACCGCCCGCGCCCAACACCAGTGCCCGCGAATCACTCACAAATGCGCTTCTAGCCACTCTGCAAATCGGGCCATGACTGCCTCGGACTCCGGTTCATTAAAAATCTCGTGGTAGAGGCCCGGCCACCAATCCAGCGTTTTATCTTGAGATCCCAATGCCTGAAAAAAGGCGCGTGATCCATCGGGCATGGCCATGACATCTGCTTCCCCATGAGCAATGTAGATCGGCAAAGTAATGTGCTGCGCGCCCACGATGGCGTCGTCCATTGCACTCAGTAGTTCCATCCCCAACGCAGCGGTGATTTTGCCGTTATAAACCAAAGGATCGGCAATATAATCGGCCACGACCGCCGGATCACGACTGATCTGGTTCGCCTCTAAACTCATCATGCCTATTTTGGGCATGACGGCGCGCAACAGCCGGCCCAACCAAAGCGTTACGGGTGACACTGCCTCATCTGCGGCAAAGGCCGGGGCAGAGAGCATAGCGCCTCGGTAAGACTGCGCATCCTGCAGCAGGAGGTGCGCGGCAATTAAACCGCCCATGCTGTGCCCGAGCATAAACGTGGGCGTATCCGGATACCAACCTCTGATTACATCACGCAACTCGGTGAGGGGAGCAAGATACTCACTGAACTGGGCAACATAGGCACGAGTACCCGGCGACGCACCGTGGCCAATATGATCAGGGCCCACGACGGCGATGTTTCTCGCGTTAAAATAGGCAGCCAAACGCTCGTACCGCCCCGTATGCTCAGCCAACCCATGTATCAACAAAACGCAGGCTTTTGCCTCTTGCGCCGGCCAATGCCGGTATTGAATGCCCGAAGACAAGGTTTCCATCATGTGATCTCCAACCAACCCGGACACTGCTGCTGAGGCGCGCTAAGGCACCTCTCCACGCCAATGCCCTTCGTTACGTCACCTCGCCAACCGTCACACAGTGCCTTTTTAATCCTGCAATCCCGCTATGCGATAGGGGCCAGCCAGTCAGCATAGTCTGCCTGCGCGCCGCGCACTGACTCGAGATAAATACGTTGTAAGATTTCAGTAATAGGCCCGCGAACCCCGGTACCAATCGGGACAACCTCAGCCGCCGTACCGGTAAAAAAAGCCTCATCTGCAACATAGACTTCATCGCGGGTAATACGCTTTTCCCTCACAGTAAGACCCTGATCTTCCGCGATACGAATAATACTGTCGCGTGTGATGCCCTCTAGGCAAGAGGTCAATTCTGGCGTGTACAGAACCCCATTGCGCACCAAGAAAACATTCTCACCACTGCCTTCCGCA
>JAOHHD010000017.1 GCA_028117185.1 Luminiphilus sp. | reverse complement strand
CACAGCGCTTACTTGCGTTGCTGGCGAGAGTAGACAGGCCAGAGCAAGTATTGGCGATTACTTTCACGCGTAAGGCGGCTAGCGAGATGGCCGCGCGCATTATTGAAAAGCTCGAGCAGGCGAGGGCAGAGACGCCGATTGAGGCGGCACATGAGCAAGTCACTCGGGACTTAGCAGAGCAGTTGTTAGCACATGCACAGAAGCGAGCCTGGCGACTCGACGAGTCAAGTCTAAACCTTAGGACCATAGATAGTTTTTGCCACGAATTGACGCGTCAAATGCCCGTCTTAAGTGGGATGGGGGGCATTGCTGAACCGGTCGACAATGCGAGCCCTTTATACGAGCGAGCGGTGAAAGACTTTTTGCATCAAGCTGGCGACGGTGAGGTAGGGTCGAGTATCTCCGCGTTACTCGGTCATTTCGACAATCGCTGGAGCAAGGTGTCGGAGTTATTGGTAGCGCTGTTATCACGGCGCGGTGACTGGGGACCACATATTGGTCAGCATCACGATCCCATCCGTGCAGAGGCCGCCATTGGATCGACAGTATCTGATCTCGTGAATGACCGAATCAACGCGCTCTCGGAGCGATTTGCCGACGATACAGAGGAGCTGTGCGACGTTCTCAATGGCGCGCGGGAGATCTTAGCTTTGTCGCCCATTACACTCACGCGCGCCGACGAAGCGCTTGAGGGCTGGCGCGCCGTCTCAGTGGCGCTGCTAACGAATGATCTGACCTGGCGCAAACCCAGAGGCATTAATGTCAAACAGGGATTCCAAAAGGACAGCGCCTTAAAGGCGCGATTTTTAGCGCTACTTGAGCGCTATGGTGATAATGACGCGCTGCGGGAAGCGCTGATTGAATTGCGCTATTTACCCAGTCCCTCCGCACGGGGTGAGGGATGGCAGCTTGTGGTCCTGCTCTCATCTTTACTGCCTGTGCTGCAAGCCCACTTGCTGTTGGCGTTTCAGCGCACTGGCAGCGCTGATCACACCCATATCGCCTTGGCAGCGAGCCAAGCACTGGGTAGTGATGAGCAGCCAACGGCGCTCGCAGAACGACTGGATTATCAACTGGAACATATTCTCGTCGACGAGTTCCAAGATACCTCCTCTTCTCAGGCTGAATTTCTGCGGCGTCTTACCCGTGGCTGGGCAGAGCACAATGCAACCGGGGTGATGCCACGCACGCTCTTTGTTGTGGGTGATGGCATGCAATCGATTTATGGATTTCGCTACGCCGATGTGCGCCTTTTTCTCAGGATTCGACAGGATGGGCTATCGGGCCTGGCGCTAACGCCATTAACGTTATCGCAAAATTTTCGATCACGCCCAGCGGTAGTGAATTGGGTTAATCGGATTTTTTCAGACCTCATGGGCAAGGTCGACGACATCAATATTGGACGAGTGAGTCACGTACCCGCCATCAGCGCCAAGGCGCTCGATGATACCGGCGGAGATGAGGGCGTAGACGTAATAACCCTTGAGGAGGCATCTGAGGACGAAGAGGCGACCGTTATCGCTGATATAGTCACAACGCTGCGCCAAGCGCATCCCGATGCCACTATCGCGGTATTGGTGAGAGCTAAGAAGCATGCCGACCACGTGATGGATGCGTTGTCGAATCGTGATATTCCAGTGTCTGGAGAAGCGCTCCAGTCCCTGACTGACCGGAGCATTATTCAGGATCTTATGGCGCTCTGCTTATGGCTAGCGAACCCCGCCGATAATATCGCTGCCCTCGCGCTATTAAGGAGCCCTTGGTGCGGTATTGACCTAGCATCGATCGACCGTCTGCTCAGTGATCAGCCTGAACGACCGTTTGATTTGCTGAAGCTATTGGCGCCGCCTTCAAACCTCGAAATAGAAGAGGGGGTAGTCGCGCGAATCACGCATCTCAAACAAGCGCTGCAGTGGGGGCTAAGTAAGAGAGACCGATTATCTCTACCTGTCTGGCTGGAACAGATTTGGCTTCGGCTGGGAGGGCCCGTGAGTGTCTTGCCCTCGGATTTGGCGGCAGTACACTCGTTTTTTGAGTCTTTACGTCGAGCTGAGTTAGCGGGAGTCGGGCTGGACCCAGAGTGGCTCTCACAATCGCTCTCAGACGTTACCCCCGCCACGGCCGAGGCGGACAACCCCATCCGCATTATGACGTTCCACAAAGCGAAGGGCCTCGAGTTTGATTATGTTTTTATGCCGTCGCTTCATCGCCGCACGAGAGCGGTGCAACGTGAGCTATTACGTTGGCACTGGCATGGGACGGATCAAACGGGAGGACTGTTGATCGCGGCCGATGACCAAGAAAAAAAAGACCGCTCACTCTATAACTATCTCAATTGGTTGCAAAAACGAAAGGACGCTGAAGAACTCAAGCGACTGTTATATGTAGGCGTGACGCGGGCCCGTTGCCGTGCAGTCCTGAGCGGATGTATCGCCAAACTCGATGACGACAGCGACCTAACGGCGCCAGCGGGATCGATGCTGGGGTTGTTAACAAACCTCATCAAAGACTCGGTATTGCCCATCAGCATGGCAGCCTCCACTCAGACGGCCTCTTTTGAGACACCCGACATCGATGGGAGTGTGTCGTCAGCCAACACCGGGCTTTACCGGCTGCCTCAAGCTCGGCTCCGCGGTGATGGTGTCGCGCTGTCAGCCGAGAACAACATGCCGGCTAACATCCAGCCAGCGCCGTCCATTGAGGTGCGGAGTCATCGATTAGAGCGCATCACTGGGATCATTACCCACCGTGTACTCGAATTACTCGCCGGTACAGACTTGCCGCCTGAACCAGATGCCCGCGTCAGGCAATGGATTCAGGGCGGCTTGCAGCAATTTAGTCTCTCGGCCGAAGCAATGAATACAATAGCAGAGCAATGCTGGCGCTTGCTCAGTAATACATTGAACTGTGACGCAGGGCGCTGGATTCTGAGCGACCATCAACATGCCCGGAATGAGTTGGCGCTGAGCCGAGTGGAGGGCGGCGAGGTGAGGGGGTACGTTATTGATCGGACCTTTTACGATTCAGAGACGGGACTACGCTGGATTATCGACTATAAAACAAGCGCCCCCTTGCCCGACGAGTCACTCGATAGCTTTACTACCAGAGAGCAGTCCCACTACCAAAGCCAATTGCAGACCTATGCCGAACTGCTAGCGGAGCTACCTGCGGCAGAACACCAGGTAGCCATAAAAACCGCCTTGTACTTTCCGGCAATACAAGTCCTATCGATTACGGCATAAAAAAAACCCGGCGAAAGCGCCGGGTTCGCGTCTAAAAGTCGCTATCAGACTTCTTTGAGCGACAGCACGAGGGCCTCGGTGAAGACGATAACCACCGAATCTCCCAAACGTACGTTATCCAGCTTATCGAGCTCTACGCCACCAATGGTATGCATGCGGCCACGTGGATCTTTAATGGTGACATTACCTGCGCTATCCATTGCTTCGATGGTACATACAGCGCGGACCAGACGCGCCGCACCAGCCGCGGTCACACCCGAATCGGCAGCAGTGTTGCCCATTTCGCCCATAACGACCCAAGGCTCGGCTATTTCCTCTGCAGTCGGTTGCCGCACTTCCGCTTCAATTGACGCCACGTAATCCGCTACGATCGTGTCACCAGGAACGATCTTGCTGATATCCACACCGTCTTCACGCGCACTTAGCGTGACAAAGTTACCGCCAGGCCCGCGAACCACCAGCTCGCGAGTTTCTGTGTCAATCGCAATGACTTCACCCTCTACCTCGGCAAGGATGGCTCGGCCGCCAGATGCCCACACGACATCAGCAGCATTTTCATGCACAACCGTCTCACCGGCTTCATGATGCCCAGCAAAACTGGCAGCTGGAACAATCGCCCAAAGAGCGGCGATGGAGAGGGGGACTAGCTTCAACAATTTCATCATCTTTTCCTTCTGTCGACTTGGCCCATCGATACGGGGGCATTAAGGGAATTCGGATCGAAACGTAGCGCATACGCCCTGTGGCAGGAAGACGAGAAACCGTGGTTTGTCACTTTTTGTGGTCTCAAGCCTGATTTTTCCACTCTCTCACCGCTGAAAAGACGCCGTCAGGGCTATCGTCATGTAATCGCCCGGTGTCGAGCAGGGTTTGGCGGATCGCGTGACTAGACCACCTGAGGAAGGGGTTGTAGCTAAGCTCCCCCTCTAACACCGAAGGTACCGTTGGAATGTCGCGGGCGCGTTTGTCCTGACACGCGGCCACGAAAGCCGCTAACTCGAGATTACCCGGCTCTACTATTTGTGCAAAAGCGAGGTTACCCAGAGTGTATTCGTGTGCACAGTAGATTCGCGTATCGGTCGGCAACGCACTGAGCTTTGCGAGTGAGGCGCGCATCTGCGTTGTAGTGCCCTCAAAAACCCGACCACAGCCGCCCACAAATAAGGTATCACCACAAAACAAGGCGCTTTGCGCCGGGCAGTGGTAAGCAATATGGTCCAAGGTATGCCCCGGTACCTCAAGCACTTCAAAGGACTCACCCAGCACCACTACGCGATCACTCTCGGAGAGAGCGTGATCGAATTCTCCAGCAGGGCTACCTACAGGCCCCCACGTGTCGCAACCCGTCTTTTCCTGCAGTGCCTGCACCGCTCCCGTATGGTCGAAATGGTGATGCGTGATCAAAATACCCGTTAACTCAAGGCCCCTTTCAGCTAAGCTTGCTAATACGGGTTCCGGTTCTCCAGGGTCCACGACAAAAGCTTGCTGAGCCCGCTCGATAAGCCAGATGTAGTTGTCGCTGAAAGCCTTGATCGGCGATATAGTCATCATTGACGTCTTACCTTAGTGTTGTCATCTGTTTAGCGAGGCTACCTGCTGCCCATGAATGTGACCAGTCCTTTTCCGCAAGAATCTGTCAACCGAGATACGCTTAGACAGTGGTATCAAGAGAGGGCAATGGGACGCGCGCTGACCGAGCAATTGAGTGACGTGCTGAATCAGCAGCTGGAACAAGTCTTTGGCTATCACATGCTCATCACCGGTGCCGATATCGGCCTCGACTTCAGCCGCTTAGGGAAAACTCAGCGTATTTTTTGTTTAACGACTCAACCCAACTCGGCGCCGGGGTTTCAACCCGTTGTGGGCATGAGCAGTGAGTTGCCTTTTGCCTCAGATTCACTTGATGCCTTGGTGCTGTGCCATACCTTGAATGTGTCGCCCACCCCGCATGAGGTGCTCAGGGAGTGCCAGCGAGTACTGGTGCCGAATGGTCATTTATTTGTCGTGAGTTTTAACCCACTCAGTTTGTGGGGGGGGAGGGCGCTTGCTGAGGCATCTGCTGCGTCGCAAGTGCCTTCCCGCGCCCAGCAGTCGTAAAATGCGTGACTGGCTCGCGCTATTGGGTTTTTCATACGGTGAGCCCCAGTACCTAACGCCACTTGTTCCAGTAGGGCGGGGCCGGCTTCGGGGCATGGTAGCGGGTCTTGCGGGTTGGTTGAGCAAGCGCAATGCCCCCATCGGTAATGTTTACCTGATTCATGCGCGCAAACGAGTGTCGGCTCGCCTCGATAGCGGCCTCAGGCTAATGAACAAGCCTCGATTGATCGCCATACCACTTGGTAAGTCTCAGGGTGGCGTCGCGGTGCCACGGCAAGTGAAGGTAAAAATAGACGAGCCCTGGGGGCCACAACAGTGAGGTCAGTTAAAGCGTATACCGATGGCGCCTGCAGCGGCAACCCCGGTCCGGGCGGATGGGGAGTGGTACTGCAGTTTGGGGATCACGAGCGAGAGCTGATGGGAGGTGAGAAAGATACGACCAATAATCGCATGGAGCTTACCGCCGCGATTGAAGCATTGAAGGCGCTAAAGGAGCCCTGCCACATTGCGCTGACAACAGACTCCACTTATGTCAAGGATGGGATTACCAAATGGCTCAGTAACTGGAAGCGTAATGGCTGGAAGACCGCCGCCAAAAAGCCCGTCAAAAATCAAGACCTGTGGCAGCAACTTGAGCACTGGGCAGCGCAGCACACGGTTGAGTGGCTATGGGTTAAAGGACATAGCGGACACGCGGAGAATGAGCGCGCAGACACCCTCGCGAACGAGGGGATGAGCGGAGTAAAAGGAACCCACCATGGATAAACGTCAAATAGTGCTGGATACGGAGACCACTGGCCTGGAGGTCAATCAAGGTCACCGCATTATTGAGATTGGCTGTGTGGAGTTGCTGAATCGTCGTGTAACGGGCCGACATTACCATCAGTATCTGCATCCTGAGCGAGACATCGACGCCGGCGCCATGGAGGTGCATGGCATCACGCTTGAGTTTTTGTTGGGAAAACCCACCTTTGAGCAAGTCGCCGACGAGTTTATTGAATTTATTCGAGGGGCTGAGTTAGTTATTCATAATGCGCCATTCGATATCGGCTTTATCGACGCCGAGCTGTCTCGATTCAGCGCGGGCAGTGAGGTGGTAAAGGATATCTGCGAAGTAATTGATACGCTACAAATGGCTCGGCACAAGCACCCTGGTCAGCGCAACAACTTAGATGCGTTGTGTCAGCGTTACGAAATTGACAATACCAGTAGGAGTTTGCACGGCGCTTTATTAGACGCCGAGATTCTTGCCGAGGTCTACCTCGCGATGACAGGCGGTCAAACGTCACTGGGGCTTGGTTCTGACGGTGCAGGCTCACCCGAAAGCGGAACCATGCAAACATCCAGTATCCGACCTCTACCCGCTGACCGACCTAAGCTTGCGGTCTTGCGGGCGACGCCAGAGGAGGTCGAGCGACATGAGCAAAAGCTCAGGGAGCTCGACCAAACGTCTGGGGAGGCACTTTGGCGTCGCTCCCAATAGCAAGGGTAACTACAGCGCTAAGGTAACCGCAAGCAGTCCGACCCCCGTCAGGACAATCGTGTAGGGCAAAGCCATTACCACCATCGTGCCGTAAGACAATCTGATAAGCGGTGCTAAGGCTGAGGTCAACAAGAACAAAAAGGCGGCCTGACCATTGGGCGTTGCGACAGAGGGGAGATTGGTACCCGTATTGATCGCGATCGCGAGGCGGTCGAACTCAGCTCGATCGATCTCCCCAGCCTTCAATGCGGCATCAATCTCGGAAATGTAAACGGTTGCAACAAAAACATTGTCTGAGATTGCCGAGAGCAATCCATTGGCGAGGAAGAACATTGCTGGCCGAACCTCGTCAGACATCGCTAATACGGCGTCAATGACGGGCGTGAATAAGTGCTGCTCGTGAATGACGGCGACAATGGCAAAGAAGACGACGAGGAGTGCCGTGAAGGGCAGTGCTTCATGAAAAGCGTGCCCGATATCGTGTTCATCGGTGATGCCGTTGAAGGCCGTCAACAATACAATGACTAACAAGCCGATTAATCCGACTGCAGCAAGGTGAAACGCCAGTGCAAAGACAAGAATACCGGCTACAACGGCTTGCACTAATAGCTTCATATTCGTTCGTGGCGTCGCGTTATTCTGCTGTCCCTCGTCGAATTCTACCAGCACTTGGCGGACGTTATTGGGCATCAATGCCCCGTAGCCAAACCATCCGGTAGCTTCTAATAAGACACAGGTAATCAATCCGCACACCAAGACAGGCATCGTAATGGGTGCCATGTTTAGGAAGAAAGTCTGGAAGTCCCATCCGGCGACGCTGGCTATTAACAGGTTTTGTGGTTCGCCCACCAACGTGCAAACGCCCCCGAGCGCAGTCCCGACGGCCCCATGCATCAACAGGCTGCGCAAAAAAGCCCGGAAAGCCTCAAGGTCATTTTCTGACGCGGCGTTGACCGCTCGGTCATGAGTGTGATCGTGTTGTTGATCGGATACCGAAGCGCCTGAGGCCACGCGGTGAAAGACGGCATAAAAGCCGACGCCCACACTGATCAATACCGCCGTCACGGTGAGCGCATCGAGGAAAGCAGACAGGACTGCAGAGACAATCGAAAACAGAAAGGCAAGCAGCTTTTTAGATCGAACATTCAATAAAATTTTCGTGAAGACGAATAACAGCAGGTCTTTCATGAAGTAAATGCCTGCCACCATGAACATCAGCAGCAGGATGACTTCGAAATTGGCCTCAGCCTCATGATAGACGCTGTGGGGCTCAGCAAGGCCCAGCAATATTCCTTCAATCGCTAGAAGCCCACCGGGCTGAAGTGGGTAACACCTCAAAGCCAGCGCCAGGGTAAAGATGAATTCTGCTACCAGCGCCCATCCAGCAACCACCGGTCCTGCCCCCATCAATATCAGTGGATTCAGCAACAGAAACGCAATAATCGTCTGCTTATACCAGCGCGGCGATTCGCCTAGAAAGTTGGACCACAAGGCATTTAAGGGGGACTCGCTCATATCTTCTTATCCATTATAGTTAAGGTTGCACTGCGCTCTGAGACTGTGCGCCGACCGCTGCTGCCGCTTAGGGCTTACAACGACCCTTGTTCTCAGATCGCTTTACTTGTTGCTGATTAAACCGCATCGGCAAAAGAGATGCACCTTTGGAGAGCGATTAGTCAAAATATACGGCGATTAGCCCTACTTGGTTCTTGTACTTGTGGCGATGGGTTCCTAGACTAACCACTGCGCGATTTTTGGTGATTCCACTTTGCTTGATATTTCTATTTTGCCGCGTCGCCCCGAAGCGGACGACTGGGCTTTTGTCTTTGCTGGCCGCAATTCACTGACGGCTCTGCGGGGCCAGCCGGGGACCCCGTGGCGCCTTGGTGAAGTTGACTCTCTATGGAATCTAGACAAGGATTTGGCGGTGCCGATGGGGTACTGGAACGGCAAAGCAGCTTGGGCATTTTCTATTCCAGAAAATAGTGATACCGGACTTGATGCGCTGAGCGGCAATCTTTATGGCTTGCTGGGACGCGCAGACGACTCACTGTTCCACGCCCATGGACGCGCCTACCAATTGTTACATTGGCAAGACACCCACCGATATTGCGGCCGATGCGGTTCACCAACCTCGATCATCGAAGACGGACGGGCAGTGGCCTGCGGCGAGTGCTCAATGCGCGTTTATCCGCGTATATCGCCTTGCGTGATCGTCTTGGTGTCAAAAGGTGACAAAATGTTGCTTGCCGCAGCCGCAGGCTACCAGAAGAGATTTTACAGTACGCTGGCGGGATTCATGGAGCCCGGTGAGACCTGCGAACAAACGGTGATCCGCGAGGTCAGAGAGGAGGTGGGTATCGAAGTCGGTAATGTTCGGTACTTTAGCTCTCAGCCATGGCCCTTTCCCAGTCAAGTGATGCTCGGTTTTTTCGCCGAGTGGCAATCGGGGCAAATTGTGGCAAATCCAAGTGAGATCGAAGAGGCCGACTGGTTTGATCGCACCGCACTGCCGCCTACTCCTCCGAATGCGTCCATATCGGGGCAGCTTATTTCTCACTTCCTTCAAGCTCGTTAACGGTCAATCGCTATGGATTTTCTTCTCGACATCGGCTCATTTCTCCTGCAAGCACTGATTTTGCTCGCAGTCTTTCTGGTGGCGGTGGCGGGCGTAGTGGCCATTAGCCAGCGAAAGCGGGGATCTGGCGATGACGGCTATATTGAGGCGCGATTACTCAATGACCGCTATGAGGCACATCAGGAATCCCTTCGCGCCGTGACAGAAGATGAGGCGGACGCTAAGGCCCGCGAAAAAGCCAAGAAAAAGTCAAAAAAACGCGAAGAAAAGGCTCGCAAGCGCACGTTAAAAGTGGAGGGTGGCGCTGAAGCCGAGCATCGCCCTCGAGTCTTTGTTATCGACTTTGACGGTGACATGCAGGCGAGTGCCGTGGCGCAATTACGAGAAGAAGTGTCTGCAATCCTGCCGGTCGCGTCAGACAAAGATGAAGTACTAGTGCGTCTTGAGAGTGGCGGTGGGGTGGTGCACGGTTATGGTTTAGCCGCGAGTCAACTTATTCGACTGAAAGACGCCGGTGTGAGGTTGACGGTGTCGGTAGACAAGGTGGCTGCCAGTGGCGGTTATATGATGGCTTGTGTCGCCGATGAAATCATTGCAGCCCCGTTTGCCATTTTGGGGTCAATTGGTGTCGTCGCGCAGCTGCCCAACTTTCATCGCCTGCTCAAAAAGAATGATATTGATGTCGAGATGCACACAGCAGGTGAATATAAGCGAACACTCACTTTTTTTGGCGAAAACACCGATAAAGCACGCGAGAAGTTTCAGGCAGATCTGAACGATGTGCATGTCCTCTTTAAAGAGTTTGTTTCAGCCAACCGGCCGATCGTGGCGATTGATCAGGTCAGTACAGGGGAGTATTGGTTTGGTCAGCGTGCGTTGGATTTGCAGCTCACGGACCAGCTCAGCACCTCTGACGCCTTTCTGCAATCACGTGTCGAACACAGCGACCTTGTCGAGGTGCGATATCGGGTGAAGCGGGGCTGGCAAGAGCGCCTGGGTGTGGCGGCAGAGCTTGCTGTGGAGAGAGGGTTTCGGCGACTCCTCAGGTCGGAGCAAGATCAGCGGTTTCTGTAGCCGTTAACGTCGCGACCGCCACATGCTGAGACAAGAAAACATCGCCCGATAAGTGCTGTAAAAAGCTACTGCGACCTAACGCATCCATAACGGGACCCTTTACCTCGCTCAAATGCAAGGCGATGCCCCAGTCGATGAGGCGCAGGTTGATCTCGCCAAGCGCCTCCAGTGCGCTCAGATCAATGGTGTTGACCGCGGGACACATAATAATCACGTGCTTGATGTTCTGGTGTGCCGCTATTTGATCGTAAACAATTGCCTCGAGATAAGCGGCATTCGCAAAGTACAGCGACTCGTCTATGCGTATCGACAAAATATGGTCATGCGTAATGACATCGTGTCTCATCACATTGCGATAATGCTCAGACCCGGGGACTTGTCCCACCACCGCAAAATGCGGATGGCTGGTTTGATGGAGGTGCAAACCAATTGAGACTGCCACCCCCGTGAGGACGCCCAGTTCAACTCCTGCCACCAGCGTGACAAGCAACGTCAATGTAACCGCGACGAAGTCACCGAGGGCAAAGCGACGCGCCTTTGCAACCACGTCCCAGTCGATAAGACTCATTACCGCACCAATAATGGTAGCGGCCAACACCGCCTTGGGTAAGAAATAAAGCGTGGGCGTTAAGAAGAGTGCGGCTAGTGTGATGCCGAGCGCCGTCAAGATGGACGCCATCTGCGTATCCGCACCTGCATCAAAATTCACAACCGACCTCGAAAAGCCGCCTGTCACCGGAAAGCCACCCGAGAGCGCGGCAGCGGCATTAGCGGCACCTAACCCCAGCAATTCTTGATTAGAGTCTATTTTTTGACGTCTTTTAGCTCCCAATGTTTTACCCACAGATACGGATTCGACAAAACCAATCAAGGCAATTAATAGCGCGGGCAGCGCCAGTTCCTCCAGCAGGTGCCAACTAATATTGGGGGCGCTGAAAGGGGGTAAGCCACTCGGCACATGCCCGACGAGCGGCACACCAAGCGATTCGAAATCGTGAAAGGCCGACAGGGGAATGACCACCAGCATAATCAAAATAGGCGCCGTGCGAACCATAATGCAGGCAGTATTTTCACTCAATCCGCCGCCACGCAGGAGCGGCTTGAGGTAATAGCGAGAAAACAACAGAAATCCGATAGCACTAGCGCCGATGACTAACGTTAAAAAATGAATCCCTGCGAGCTCATCAAATAATCCTGCCAGCAACAATGGTGCGGTATCGCCCCTAATGGAAATACCTAAAAGGGGCCCCAATTGTCCCAGAGCGATAATAATTCCAGACGCGGTAATAAAGCCCGACACTACTGAGTGCGACAGAAAGTTGGCGACAAATCCGAACTTTAGAAGACCCAATACAACTAGCATGATGCCACCGAGCAGTGCCAGCGTTGTCGCCGCCGTGGCGTAATCGACGGTGCCTTCTGCTGCAACGGCGCCGACCGCAGAGGCGGTCATTAGCGAGGCCACAGCGACTGGACCCACCGACAAAGTCCGACTGGTTCCAAAGGCTGCATACGCAAGCAGGGGCAAAATACAAGCATAAAGCCCCATCTCTGCCGGCAAACCCGCGAGTAGCGCATACGCGAGTGACTGGGGGATCAGCATCATAGTGACGATTACGGCCGCTACGGTGTCATTGAGCAAATTATGGCGTTGATAGCCCGCCAGCCACTGTGCCGCCGGAATGAGCGAATGCTGGCGCTGCGTGTCGAGTTTCACTGCTGCTGGATCTCAGGTTTCGTCAGCCACTCCCTGCCTTTCAGCATCGCATGCCAATAAATCCAAGGCAGCAAGTCGGCCTTTAAATGCCAAGCAAAACGGCTAGGGCGCAAGCCGTTCAGTATGCCCTTTGGGAAAGTCGGGAGTAGGGCGCCTCCGTACCCAAATTCAGCCAATACAATTTTGCCGCGCTCGACGGTCAGCGGGCATGAACCGTAGCCGTTATAGCCCGCCAATTGCGAATCGCCCGCCCGATAGGCAAGGAGGTTCATGGCCACCACGGGGGCCTGCGCTCGCGCTGCCGCGGCGGTTTTTGCATTCGGCGTGTTCATGACGTCGCCGCAAGCCCAGATGTTGTTGAAGCGCTTATGCTGCAACGTTGATTGGTCTACATCGACCCATCCCATGTCATCGCTCAGCGGGGAGCGTTTGATAAAGTCTGGTGCGCACTGTGGTGGGCACACGTGGATCATATCGAACGGTTTCTCGCTCTTGCCGTCAGGGCCGTTGAACGTTGCTATTTTTTGCTCACCGTCAATGCGGGTCAGTGTTGTCTGAAAGTTCAGCTGCGCACCGTATCGGTTTACGTACTCCATTAACGCAGGCACATAGTCAGCGACGCCAAAGAGACCGGGTGTCGACGTGCAGAATTCAATATCAATCGACGGCAAACACCCTTGACGACGCCAATGATCGGCCGAGAGATAAAGGGCTTTTTGGGGTGCGCCCGCGCACTTAATCGGCATCGGCGGTTGCGTGAACAGCGCTGTGCCTGATCGTAAATTCTGGACCAACTCCCAGGTATAGGGGGCTGTGTGATAAGCATAATTCGAGGTCACGCCATTGCGGCCCAAATTCTCAGTGAGGCCCTCAACGCCCGCCCAATCTAGCTGCAGGCCAGGCGTGACAACCAGCTGCTCGTAAACAACGGAACTGCCATCATCTAACCACAGCGTATTGTCGTCTGGCTGAAATTCATGCACCGATTGCTGAATCCAAGACACGTTTCTAGGGACCACCGATGCCATTGATCGCGCGGTGCTAGGCGCCTGAAAAATACCGCCTCCTACCATCGTCCATCCGGGCTGGTAGTAGTGCATTTCTGCGGGATCAATCAAGGCTACAGACAAGTGGCGTTCGCGTTTTTTGAGGCTAGCCGCTGCAGCGATGCCGGCAGCGCCTGCCCCTACAATAGCGACGTCAAAAGATTGCGTTGTCATTAAAATGCCCCCCCCGAGGCGAGTTTGATTATTAGTCAGGTTGCAGCTGGCAGTCGTTCAAGGTTAGCGCCACCAAAGGCATTGATGGGCACCTTTAAAAACAGCCGCCCCTGCCCATTAGGAGGAGGGAGATACCCTGCTCGCATATTCACCTGCAAGGCGGGGAGTATGAGTGACGGCATAGCCAGCGTTGCATCTCGCTGCTCGCGCATGGAGACGAATTCAGCGCTCGAAATAGTGCCACCAACATGGACATTATCATGACGTTGCTGTGCAACGGTGGAGACAAATGCTAATGCCCGTCCGTTGGGTTGGTAGTCGTGACAAACAAACACCCGCGTGTCATCGTCAAGCGAGAGCAGACGCTGGCAGGATTCATAGAGTAGACGGGCATCACCCCCGGGAAAATCACAACGCGCAGTGCCTGCATCTGGCATGAATAGTGTGTCGCCGGCAAAAAGCGCGTCACCCAACTGATAGGCCATACAGGCGGGTGTGTGGCCTGGCACGTGCAGCGCCCGGCCCTGCAGATCGCCCACGTGAAAGGTATCGCCGTCTGACAGCATTAAATCAAACTGACTACCGTCGCGTCGAAAAGCCTCATCCTCATCAAAAATAGCGCCGAAAGTGTCTTGTACGGTGGTGATGTGAGAGCCGATAGCAATGTGGCCTCCCAGCTGATCCTGCAGATAAGGTGCGCTGGACAGGTGATCCGCATGAATATGGGTTTCTAAAATGAGCGCGAGGCTGAGGTTTTTCGCCTTGATATAGGCAATCACTTGATCTGCTGAATGCGTGCCGATGGATCCCGAGGCGTAATCAAGGTTAAGAACCGGGTCAACGACGGCACAATGGCCGGAGATCGTGTCAGTCACAACGTAAGTCAGTGTAGCGGTATCAGCGTCGAAAAAATGCGCGACGTGGGGGCTTGTCATATAAAAACTCGGGAGCGTGATAGCAGTTGATGAACGCGTCGATAGGGTATCATTAGTTTGGAAATATGCTTATACCGTTTGGCGATAACCGATTTAGCTTGAGCAAAGGCGGATAACAAGGCTCCTGTGACGTGTAGTCTGACTCGGTGGGGGTTGTATCATAACTTCCTTAAATGTATATTTACGTCAGTTAAAGTAACTCTTATGGGGGGCGGCCTCACATGGCAAACGATACGAGAACACCGAATCAGGAGATCAGCATCTGGCTCGATACCGTTGGCACGGACGCGCCTTTACAGCATAGCAATCCCGCTTCGTTATACCTAGCCTCACTGCAAGGCTCCGAGGCAAGCCGCACCACAGCGCGATCGGTGATGAAACAGATCGCCGCGCTCTGTGATCACGAGCCCGACAGCTTCCCCTGGCATCGCCTCGATCGCGCCACCGTGCTCGCGCTGCTAGAAAAACTGAAGCAAAAAGGCCTCGCAGACAACACCCGTAACCTCTATCTGTCCATCATCAAGGGCGTTACCCGCGAGGCCATGCTGCATCAACAAATGGCCGATCACCAATTCAGCCTTATCGAGCAAATTAGAGCGATCAAATTGCAACGGCTGGCGGTGGGACGGGCGCTGCATATTGATGAGATCGCCAAGTTGATCGATCACTGTCTGCACGACGAGGGTGCTGCAGGGGTCAGAGACGCCGCACTACTGGCTATTTTATTCGGTTGCGGGCCCAGACGCGCCGAAGTGGTCACCATTGACATCAACAAGCTTAATTTTCGAGACCGGTCCATTAAAGTGATCGGCAAAGGCAATAAGGAGCGCGAACTGGAAATGCCACCCCGAACCATCGATTTGGTCAAAACCTGGCTAGAAGAGTCCGGGCTGGCATTTGGGCCGCTGTTCAGGCCGGTGAACCGCTGGAATCAAATCACAGAGGATCGACGGCTGACCGCGCGTGGCGTTTACGATATCGTGACTCGAAGGGTCAAACAGGCGGGTCTCGATAAAGCCTCCCCACATGACTTAAGACGGAGCTTTCTCACATATCTGCTTGATAATGGTGAGGATTTGGCGACAGCTGCCGACATGGCAGGTCACGCCAGTGCCGACACCACGCGGCGTTACCTGCGACACCAAAAACGTCGAAATCGAGCCGCCGCGGATAAGATTGACTTCTGATCTAAGCTAACCGGATGAATTTAGTAGCGGGCCACACTGTTTCGACGTTCGGGCGTGCTAATGTCAATCCTGATAAATAAATCGATCCGCTTGTCGCCATAATCCGCCAATAACTTGACTACTCGCTGCGGTGTCTAGCGAATTTCCACAATCGCAAAGCCCTGCTCAGCCTTCCGCGACTTGAGCAAAAGGTCAAGAATCGCGCCATCTACCGTATCAGCGAATGCCGGCGCGATAGTGACAAGCAGGCAAGCCAGAATGCAGGCAACCAGCGACCTGCCCCAAAAGTGATCTGATCTATTCATCAATGTCTCCTCCTATGCATGACTTCACTGTCTTGCGGTAGCCCATCTAAAACTAGGTAAAGCAAAACTCACGATCAGCTACACTTGCGTTTATGATGGGTTACGCCGGTGAAACACTGAGACTCGACACACGAGCAGTGAAAGAAATTAATCCGACGCCGCAACTCGACGGTAGGCGAAAATGGTAATGGGAACACACTGATGAAAAATCCGCTCTGCACTGTCAGTATCATGGCGGTCTTCGTGTTACAGACCAGCTGCATGCAAATGGAAACCGTTGAGGCCTGGGATCGGGGCTACTTAGCAGAGGACTCGATGCAATGGGAGGCTGACGCTCGGAGTGCCAGACTCAAGGGCCACGTTTACACCAGCAAGGAAGCATCGACCGGTGGAGCAGATGCAGCGGGCGGTGGGTGTGGCTGCAATTGACACAGCAGAGCACTGAGACGATGAGGCCTTTACACAGTAACAACCCATTTCTTCGGTCCTTGACCCGGACGCTTGCGACACTGCCCGCCTATCAAGCGGGGACCGCTCTCGCAGATGCACCGCCTGCATTTACCGAAGTCGGCGTCCGTTACAGCCATTACAGCGAAGATGACATCGATGCCAGCAGCGTCATTTTTGGCGCCACCAGTCGCTACGATATCGATATCACACAGCTATGGATCGAGGCGCCAGTGGGCGCGAGTTGGTCTGTCGCATTAGATGTGCAAAACGACTATCAAACCGGGGCGTCACCCTGGTTTGTTGGCACAGACCAAAACGGCCAACCGGGTGTGATTATGAGTGGCGCTAGCATCCAAGATAATCGCGTCGAGGTCGGAGTCGCGACCCGCTATTTTTGGGCAGATGGCAATGCCGGTTTTAACGTGTCTCATAGTGACGAGGACGACTACGAAGCCCTGTCTATGGGCTTTGATGCCTCTTGGAACACTGCGAGTAACACGCGAACATGGACCACTTCAGTCAGCAGCTCACGCGATCAAGTGAATCCGACTCAGGGCGTCATTCCTGTCTTTGTCACCAATGAAGAGCTCGATACACAGTCAGGCTACTTTGGGGTCTCTCAAATTTTATCGCGCACTGCGATCGTGCGCGTGGGACTCAATTATACTTACAGCGATGGTTACTTATCGGACCTCTACAAACTCAACGACCAGCGCCCGCAAAGCCATGAGCGCATAGCCCTCTCCGCGGGATACCGTCACTTTTTGATCGATGCCAATGCGTCAGTCCAACTTGACTACCGCTATTATGCAGATAGCTGGGGGGTGGATTCTCACACGGTAGAGTTAGGCTGGGCACAACACTTCGAGCGCACCACCCTGACCCCCTATTTTCGCTACTACAGCCAGCGCGAGGCAGATTTTTACCAAGTGACCGCCGATGTGAGCGAGACCTATTTTGCCGATGACTACCGACTATCTTCCTACGGTGCAATCACACTTGGCGCTCGTTGGGCGATCAACCTCGGGGACTGGACGTTTGAATTAGAGGGAGAACGTTACTGGAGCGACTCAAATTGGGGGTTATATGATGGCGATCCAGCGCCTGCGCTAGTAGAGTTTTGGCGAGGCACAATGGCGATCATATGGCGTTTTGACTAAGCAATCCGCACAAATTAAGCAGACCTTTAAGATAATGGGTGGTCCCGCTACCCTGGTCATCAAGCCACCGGCAGGAAACAGCGCAACAGCGGCTACGTTATTGAACGAAGTCCAATCGCGCCTTGCGGCCCTAGAATGCCGCTATAGCCGCTACCTCCCTGACAGCTTGGTAAGTACGATTAACCGCAGAGCCGGCAGTGGCGAATTCACTCGTCTTGATCCAGAGAGCGCGACACTCCTCGAAGTTGCTGATCAGCTCTGGCATAGCTCTGGCGGCCTATTTGACATCACGTCTGGGGTGCTGCGTAAAGCATGGCGTTTTGATGCCGCCGACGGGGCTGTCGACTTGTCCCAACTTGACGCGCTGCAAGAAAAAGTGGGTTGGGAGAAAGTGGAAAGAACACGTGACGGTATTTATTTACCCCTAAAAGGCATGGAAATCGACTTAGGCGGACTCGCCAAAGAATATGCTGCCGATTGTGCGATGAGTTTGCTCCGAGGTCGCGGCGTGACATCGGGATTGATCGAACTAGCTGGTGACGTTGCCACGATTGGTTGTCAACCCTCGGGAATGCCATGGCGGGTGGGTATTCGTGCGCCCCAAGGAGGTGATCCGCTGGGCGGTATTGCCTTATCGAACGCTGCAGCGGCAACCAGTGGCAATTACGCTCGAACACTTCGCTACGAGGGGCGGACTTATGGTCACTTACTCAACCCTCAGACGGGCTGGCCGGTTGAGGGTCCAACCGGTGTCACTGTCATTGGCGAAAACTGCCTCAGTGCGGGCGCAGTGACCACCATTGCCTGCTTGCACTCTCCAGAGGCGGCAATGGCTTGGTTATCTGAAGCAGGGTTACCATGGCTCATGATCGATCGAGATGCCAAATACACTGGCCCCCTTGCCGTAGAACTGGGTCTGATGACTGCATAAGGGCGCAAGGGTCAGCTAAGGATGCATGGCTTCTGCTAGTGAGTGATATAATTCAGGCGTGGCCGCGTATGGCACTCATGCCACGCTTTTCTGAATTCCACTGGACCCCTTCATGACATCAATCCTGCAGTCCGACCCGACCTTGTCGATCGGATTTATACGATGCTTTCTGATTTGCATTGCGTGTTTTGGCGCTCCCGCTTTATCAAGTGAGGAAGACGCGCCGATAGCTGATGACGCTGTGCTGGAAGATGCGCAGTATGATCTAGCGCCGGATGCACAGGCTGACCCTGCTGGAGACGCCAGAAAACCTTGGCTCATCACGCCCACATTTTCAGCAGACCCAAAACTCGGCGCTAACGTAGGCGGACTCGTCGCATACGTCAAGAAGCTAGATGCCGACTCCACCCCCTCAATGCTAGGACTATCTGTGTCCTACTCCGACACTGACTCCAGTACGGCCGCCCTGTTTGGCCAACTTTACTGGGGCCAAGACACTCGGCGAATGACACTGTTGTTAGCCAGCGCTGAGGTCAACAACGAATACGATGACTTCCTTAACCTAGGAGCCGCCGTTGAGACGCAAGATTCAGTGCATTCATTCGCAGCGCGCTATATGCAGCAGTTTCGCCCGGGAGGCTGGTTCGCCGGCATTCAAGGGGTGAGTACGAATTACACTGTCGGCGCTGAAGACAGTCTACAAGGGGTCATCGATCAAATTGGTTTATCTGGTTTCGACGCGACTGGACTTGGCCTGATCCTGCAGCACGACACCATGGACAACCAGCGAGACCCCGGCGATGGGCATTTATTCACGCTGCACAATATAGCGTACCGCGAGGCATTCGGCGGCGAGTCATCCTTCGACGTAGGCCTCCTCGACTTAAGCTGGTATCAGTCGCTTGGTAAAGCATTGAGTAGCCGCACCGCTCGAGCCCCCGTGATTGCCGTTCAAGTAACGGCGCGTGTCACCGACGATGCGCCACCGTCGGGCTTCTCGTCTGTGACGTTACCAGGCTATACCCGCGGGAACTATTTGTCTCAGCATTACTCTCACCTCCTAGTAGATGGACGCTTCCCGATCACCCAAAAGTTTGGGCTAGTGGCGTTTGGCGGCGTGGGCTGTCAGTTTGGCGTCGATATTTTGAATCGAGACGTGTCCTGTGACGACGCCGTTTTTCCCGCTTTTGGGGCGGGCGTGTCGTATATGCTGAAAGAAGAAGCATCGCTGCTGATCCGACTAGAGTTTGCCAAGGGTAAGAGTGACAACGAGGCAGTCTATTTACGGTTTGGCCATAGCTTCTAAGTCGATTAAGGTACTGACATTACGTGCGTCGATGAACGACATTCCATGGATGGACTCGGGAGAACTCAATTTTGCTAAGAATAAGCTTGAAGCCTCTAATCATTCGACTTGTTGGCGTCGGGTTACTCAGTCTCGGCTCACAGGGCTATGCGCTGGCGCCTACCGCAGCACAAAGCGACACGTTAAAAGAGATTATCGACGTCATTGAGGACCGGCACTACGCGAGCCGCCGCTACGACGACGGCCTCTCTGCACAACACTTTGCAGCCTACCTCGACGCGCTTGATCCGCAGCGGATGTTCTTTCAGGCAGACGACATTGCCGCGTTTTCGCAATGGCGACTTGCGCTCGACAATGTGGGGCGCGCTGGCGACTTATCGCCCGCGTTTACCATGTTCAATACCTATCACGATGAACTCAAAGACCGTTTAACCGGCATCCTGGCCACACTGCCAAAAACGCTCGGGGGCTTCGATTACGAGGTAGAGGAATATTTAGAGATTGATCATTCGGGGATGCCCTGGGCGCAAGACGATGCAGAGCTCGACGAACGATGGCGCAAGCGGCTCAAAAATCAGGCCCTGAGTCTATTACTTGCTGAAAAAGCCTTGGAGGAAATCCCAGAAACGTTGGAGCGACGCTACCAAAACCAACTTAAGCGGCTAGCCCAGTACAACGCTCAGGATGTCTTTCAAATCTATGCTAATACGCTGGCGGAGCAATATGATCCGCATACCAATTATTTTTCACCCAGACGGGCTGAAAATTTTGACATTAATATGAGTCTCTCCTTTGAGGGCATTGGCGCCATTTTGCAGATTGATGATGAATACGCCAAGGTGACTCGTCTGGTGCCGGCAGGCCCCGCAGATAAACAAGGCGGCCTGAGACCCTCCGATCTCATTATGGGCGTCGGGCAAGGTGAAGCGGGTCCGATTGAAGATGTGATTGGTTGGCGCCTGGATGAAATCGTCGATCTCATTCGTGGACCTCGCGACACGATCGTCAGACTCGAAGTGATTCCGGATAAGGGAAAAGCCGATCAGCGACGAGTGGTTCCCATTCGCCGTAATGAAGTCAAACTCGAGGAGCAGGCCGCGCAGAAAGAGATTATCGAATTTACCGACGAGGATAATCAGACGCACCGTGTCGGAGTGATTGATATTCCTGCTTTCTATATTGATTTTGAGGCTTATCGGCAAGGTGACAAGCTTTACAGATCAACCACACGTGACGTCAAACAGCTCGTCGACGAGTTAGTCGCTGACGGCGTTGAAGGGATTGTGATTGATCTTCGCGATAATGGTGGTGGCTCGCTTCAAGAGGCCAATCAACTGACGGGACTCTTTATTGAGTATGGACCTACCGTGCAAATTCGATCCGCAGAAAGTCGCGTTTGGCGAGATGGAAAGCGCCGTCGTTCGCAGTATTACGAAGGCCCGCTGGCGGTCATGATCAATCGTCTCAGTGCGTCGGCATCAGAAATTTTTGCCGGCGCGATTCAGGATTATGGACGCGGCATCATCGTCGGCGAGCAATCGTTTGGCAAAGGTACGGTACAGTCACTGGTGCCGCTACAAGAAGGCCAGCTCAAAATCACTGAAAGTAAGTTCTACCGCATTTCCGGAGACAGTACACAGCATCGAGGGGTGGTGCCCGATATCGACTATCCCTCGCTGTTTGACCCAGAAAAAATAGGCGAAAGCGCTCTCGATAACGCCCTTGCGTGGGATCAAATTGCGCCGACGCGTTTCAATCGCTACAACAACTATGACGCGATTCTGCCTACGCTGACGTCAATGCATGACGCGCGCGCTGCCAACGACCCCGATTACCGCTTTCTTCAAGATCAGGCAGAGATGGCCGAGGAGACACGCGCAATCAGTGCATTGCCCTTGCAGCAGTCGGGCAGGATTGCCCTGCGTGACGAACAGGAGGCGTTAGCACTGGCAATCGAGAACAAGCGTCGTCTCAGTAAAGGGCTAGCGCCATTGGATTCGCTTGATGCTGACGACGATGGAGCAGAAGGCGCTACAGTTTCGTCCGCCGAAGAGGCCGCCCTGCCCCATAACGTGCCCGTAGAAGTGACCGATGACGAAGAGGCCGCTCCCGACGTGCTGTTGCTGGAAACTGGAAAGATTCTCGTCGATGCTATTTCTTTGCGACCCAGAGACGCTGTGGCAAGCCGAGTTGCGTCAGAATCTTAAAAAAAGACTGTCCACTTGGTGAGCGCCCGTCACGGGTTGATCTCGGTCTGACCGCCAAGGTACCCATGCAGGGCAACCGGAATGTTAATGCCGCCGTCTTCGCGTTGGCCATTTTCTAACAACGCCACCAAGGTTCTACCAACCGCAAGGCCCGAGCCATTTAATGTGTGCACCAGCTCAGGCTTGCCTGTTTCGGGGTTGCGCCATCGTGCCTGAAGTCTGCGAGCCTGAAAATCTCTAAAGTTAGAGCAGCTGGAAATCTCACGATAAGCAGACTGTCCGGGCAACCACACCTCTAAATCGTACGTGAGTGCCGCGCTGAAACCGAGGTCGCCACCACATAACATCACTTTACGATAGGGTAATTCGAGCCCTTGCAGTATGCCCTCAGCATGGCCAGTGAGCGCTTCCAGCGCTGCCTCAGACCGCCCTGCACGCACAATCTGCACTAGCTCCACCTTCTCGAACTGATGCTGTCGAATGAGACCACGCGTATCTCGACCATAGCTCCCTGCTTCGCTTCTAAAGCAAGGGGTATGCGCTACATACTTCAGACCGGCGGGACTCAGCGCTTCAGCGTCAAAAATCTTATCTCGTACGATGTTTGTAATAGGAACTTCAGCGGTTGGCGCTAAGTAATACCCCTGATCGCCCTCGAGGCGAAACAGATCTTCTGCAAACTTCGGTAACTGTCCGGTGCCCGTTAACGAGGCCTCATTGACAATATAAGGAACATAAAGCTCGGTGTAGCCATTGTGCTGAGTATGACAATCAAGCATGTACTGTATCAACGCGCGATGCATTCGCGCGAGATCGCCCGACAGCAGGGAAAAGCGAGAACCTGCGATCCGCCCTGCGGCCTCCAGGTCCATTAACCCAAGTGCCTCACCTAAATCGACGTGATCTCTTGGTGGAAATGCAAACTTGTGGGGGGTTCCCCACTTCACTATCTCCTTGTTGTCCGTCTCGGAGGCGCCCTCAGGTACACAGTCATCTGGGAGATTTGGTGTTTCACGTAATAGCGCGTCAAGATCAGCTTGCGCCGCCTCCGCCTCAGCAGTCGCTGAGGCAAGCTCGTCTGCCAGGCGAGATAGTATTTCATTCACCTCGGCTTTTGCGGCCTCAACCGACTGGCCCTCAGCAACTAACACGCCAATTTTCTTTGATGCCGACTTTCGTTCAGCCAGCAGACTCTGGGCACGAACGTCCGCCGCCTTGCGGCGAGCGTCAAGCAATTCGAAGCGGGCCAGATCAAATGTCAGCCCACGCTTTGCCAGTGAGGCAACCACAGCACTCGCATCATGGCGGATGGCTTTGAGATCAAGCATGGAAACATCTCTCTAAAAAAACGCCGCGAGTATAACGCGAAATGCCAACCATCTGAGAGGACCCGTCTCTCCGCCTCACATCCAAGGCTAACGCAGAAGCCAAATACCCAGGCCTGCTCCGAGCAGACAGCAAAGCACACTCAGTACCAGATACGTTGTAGCCCACCCCCAAGCACCTTGCTGGATCAGCTGCACTGTCTCGAGGGAGAATGTCGAAAAAGTGGTGAAGCCGCCCAGCACACCTGTCATCAAAAAAGCAGACAACAAAACCTGGCCTCCTGACCGCGAAAAATAGCTCCAGGCCATGCCGATCGCGATGGAGCCTATTAAGTTGACCAGGAAAGTGGCGATGGGAAAATAACCCATAGGCCCCACCCAGAGGGTTAGGGCAGCCCTAGCGAGGGCGCCAAAAGCACCACCCGTAGCAACCGCCAACCAGAAGCCAGCTGTCACGGCTTATCCTCAGTCTGGGCAGTCTTATTTAAGTCTCGCAGTTGAGCGAGTTTTTCTGCCACTACTTTTTCCAGTCCTCTATCGGTAGGTTGATAGAACTGAATGGGATCCATCCCCTCCGGGAAATAATGCTCCCCGGCGGCAAACCCACCGCTTTCATTATGCGCATAACGATACCCCTCACCATGTCCCTCCTCGCGCATTAATTTTGTCGGTGCATTACGCAGCCGCAATGGCACCTCGAGCGAACCGGAGGACTCGGCTACTGCCCTGGCCGCGTTGAAAGCGGTGTAAATGGCATTACTTTTAGCGGCGCAAGCGAGGTATACAACGGCCTGGGCTAACGCGAGCTCGCCCTCTGGACTACCTAATCGCTCCTGAACAGCCATCGCGTCAAGCGCGAGCTGTAGTGCACGAGGATCAGCGATGCCAATGTCCTCAGATGCCATTCGGATACAACGTCGACCAATATATAACGGATCACAGCCGCCATCGAGCATTCGGGCAAACCAATACAGTGCAGCGTCTGGGTCACTGCCCCGAATCGCTTTATGTAACGCGCTGATCTGGTCAAAGAATACGTCTCCTCCCTTATCGAAGCGGCGCGCTCCGGTACCGGCTAACTGCTTAAGGATGGTCTCATCGAGCCGCTGCTCAGCGTCCTCTGCAGCGCACAAGTCCGTGGCCAGCTCTAGTAAATTCAGGGATTGACGCACGTCACCATCGGCTAACCTTGCCAGCTCCAGCAAGCACTTAGGCGCGACATCAATATCCGGATAGAAGCGCGCCACAGTCCGCGCCAGTAATTTTTCGAGCACTTCGGTCGTCACGGGCCTCAGGCGATAAACCCGCAATCGCGATAGCAAAGCACTGTTTACTTCAAACGAGGGATTCTCAGTAGTTGCGCCGATGAAACTGATCGTACCGTCCTCGATATGAGGTAAAAAAGCATCCTGCTGACTTTTATTAAAACGGTGCACTTCGTCGACGAATAGGATCGCGCGCTTACCGTGTATCGCCGCTTGGCGCGCTTGATCAACCGCCCCGCGAATATCCTTAATGCCTGAAAATACTGCGGATAACTGAAGGAAAATCCCTTGGGTATAGAGTGAAACCAGTCGCGCCAGCGTAGTTTTCCCCACGCCCGGGGGGCCCCAGAGAATAAACGAATGATGGCTGCCGGTTTCAATTGCGTGCCGCAACGGTTGTCCTGCCCCTAGCAAGTGCTCCTGACCCACCATCTCCTCGAGCGACTGGGGCCGCATACGTGCGGCCAGCGGCGCGATGTCTGGGGTGGCTGCGGCAAATAAATCGCCCTCATGATGGCTCGTATGCCCGCTGTCCATATCAGAAGCTCACCGAGGGCACCGCGAAATCACTCGGGGCTAATGTCACCTCTGGCAACGCCAACAGCGTCAAGTCGATCGATTGCCCGGCTTGATCCAACAACGTGATTCGCCAGAGGTCTGGACGTTCCTGAGCAACCTGAACGCGCTGATAGTACGCCGATGGGTCTCGAGGCGTCAGTGTCACTGCTGACGCGGTGGCATCAAGCGTAAACGCGCTTAGTAGGGTGTCGCGCGGGGCGAGTAACCAATAAAACGGGCTTTTTTCTGTTTCAGATAATTGCCGTTCAACAACAACTTCTAAGTCCCAATCAACCTCGGTCATGCTGCTGTCTGCCGCCACCATCAATTGATTGTCGGGCGCGGTAATGTGCCACCAGAAGAAGTGCGGCTTGAGTAACTTAAAGTCACCGGAGCTCTCATCTAGTATGACCCCCTCGGGGCTCAATATGTTCTGGGTGAACTGCCCAGCGATACCATCCCGCGCAACAAATTGTTGCAATACGTCGGCCATTGCCGGCAACGCCACGACATACAATGCAAGCAGCAGCCACCGCATGGCTAGTGCTCGGGCGGTGCTGGCGCGAGAACCTCTCGCTGCCCGTTACTGCCCATTTCTGTGACAACACCCGCCGCCTCCATCGTCTCAATGAGACGCGCAGCACGGTTGTAGCCAATTCTTAGCTTGCGCTGCACAGAGGAAATCGAGGCACGACGACTGCGACAGACGTAATCAACCGCTTCGTCATACAGCGCGTCCGACTCAGGATCTTCATCGCCAGCCGTCGCTGACTGAATCTCATTTGCGGTCACTGGCGTTTGCCCGCCTTCATCCAACAATCCATCGATATATTGCGGGTCACCACGACGCTTCCAGTCGGCGACAACGCGATGCACTTCGTCGTCTGAACAGAAAGCACCATGCACTCGGACCGGCACACTCGAGCCTGCCGGGAGATACAACATATCACCGTAGCCCAGTAATTGATCGGCGCCGCCCTGATCTAAAATAGTGCGAGAGTCGACCTTTGAGCTCACAGCAAACGCTATTCTCGAGGGAATATTCGCTTTAATTAAGCCGGTAATGACATCCACTGACGGCCGCTGGGTTGCCAGCACCAAGTGAATGCCGGCGGCGCGCGCTTTCTGCGCTATGCGAGCGATCAATTGCTCTACTTTCTTACCGACAATCATCATCATATCCGCGAACTCATCGATCACTACGACGATAGATGGCAGCTTCTCCAGGGTTGGGTGTTCCTGGTCTTCTCCAGTCAGCTCAAGGACCGGATCCGGGCTCCACATGGGATCCAGTATTGGACTCCCTTGTTTCTCAGCATCGGTCACCTTGCGGTTATAACCTTGCAAATTACGAACCCCTAACAGCGACATCAATTTATAACGCCGCTCCATTTCTGCCACGCACCAACGTAGCCCATTAGCCGCATCCTTCATATCGGTGATCACCGGCGTCAGCAAATGAGGAATGCCGTCGTAAACTGATAATTCCAACATTTTTGGATCTACCAATATCAGTCGTGCATCAGCAGGCGTGGCCTTGTACAACAAACTGACCAACATGCAATTAACACCCACTGACTTGCCCGATCCGGTTGTGCCCGCCACCAGAACGTGCGGCATTTTGCTCAAGTCAGCGACGACCGGAGCGCCGGCAATGTCATGACCCAGTGCCACAGTGAGCGGCGATTTACTCTCCTCAAACGTTTTAGAGGCCAATACGTCTTTAAAATTAACCGTTTGTCGATCAGCATTGGGGATTTCGATCCCCACCACACTCTTGCCAGGAATGACCTCAACCACACGAACAGAAATAACCGCCAAGGAACGCGCCAGATCCTTCGCAAGATTCGATATGCGTGACACTTTCACGCCGGCAGCTGGCTGTATTTCAAAGCGAGTCACCACCGGACCCGGATAAACGGCAACGACCTCAGCGACGACGCCAAAATCCTTGAGCTTGAGCTCCAATAGCCGTGACAACGACTCTAATTCATCGGCGGAATAGCCACGCTGCTCTACGTCGGTCGGTGCATCCAGTAAATCGAGCGGCGGCACCTCACCGGATATAGGCAGATCGAAGAGCGGTTTTTGCTTTTCCTGCTCAAATTTAACCCCTGCTGCCACGGGCTCTTTTGGCGGCTTGATCTTAGGAGGGGTACGTTTCTTTTCACTGGCCACATGCCGCTCAATTTTCACCTTGCGCTCTTCAAGCTGTTTTTCCCGAGCGCGCCGGTCGCGCAATTGATCCAACTTAACGGCTACTGTTTGACGTACCACACTGGCGGCGGATAACACGCGTTGTCCGATCCAGTCGATGACAGTGAGCCAGCTGATGTCCGCAAATAAAGTGAGGCCCAATAAAAAGACAGTCACCAGCACGAGCCGAGCCCCTACCGGATTGAATGCCTGATCAAAACCCAACCCAATAGCGGCACCGACAATACCGCCAGCGCCCTGAGGCAGACCCGACGCTCCCACATCATTGAGTGCGCGCAATGCCGTGGCCGCCATCACAGCCAGCAGCAAGCCAAATGTGCGCAAGCCCAGCATTTGCCAGTCAACAGGGTCGTATCGACCCTCTGCAAGAAGTAAAGATATGGCGCGGTAGGCAAGCAACAGGGGAATCAGATAAGCCGCAGAGCCAACCAATGACAGCAACACATCGGAGATGAAGGCACCGGTTATGCCGCCGAGATTTTGCACGGCGTCACCCGTTCCGCTTGCAGACCACCCCGGATCTTGGTCGCTGTAGGTTAGCAGCGACATGAGGACAAAGAGGCAAGCCGCCCCCACGCCTATAAACAGCACGTCACGTAACCGGCGACGGGCAAACGTCTGCGCCATCACTTCTGACTGTGTTGTCTCCGACTTCGCTCTGCCTGCCACGACTCAACAACCACCGGTGGAAATGCCTATGCTAGCACACACCACCCCCCGTAATGGTGAACAATCAGCTGTAAATTCATGGGTTTATCCAACGTTCAGTCCCCCGCCTTCATCTCAGCAATCCGACAATACTGGCCTCATGACAGCGGCTAGGATATTCTCTTATCATCAGGGTTGGCTCACCGCTTCACCGCTATAACAGAATACCCAACAGAACGTCTAACGTAGCACCTTACAGAATCGATAACGGAACCCTTTCATGAGTGACCCTTCACACCATCGCCTGATTATTTTAGGTTCAGGGCCTGCGGGCTATACCGCCGCTGTTTACGCAGCACGGGCCAACCTTAACCCGATTGTGATTACCGGATTGCAACAAGGTGGTCAGCTGACAACGACAACCGAGGTCGAAAATTGGCCCGGCGGAGCCCACGATTTGCAGGGACCTCAGCTGATGTCGCAAATGCAGGCACATGTGGAGCGACTCGAGGCCAGCGTGGTCTTTGATCATATTGAGTCGGTGGATCTTACCGCCAGGCCGTTCAAATTGATGGGCACGTCTACTTACACCTGCGACGCGTTGGTCATTGCCACTGGCGCCTCCGCACAATATCTCGGCCTACCCTCTGAGTCAGCTTTCATGGGGAAAGGCGTCAGTGCTTGCGCAACCTGCGACGGGTTCTTCTATCGCAATCAAGAAGTCGCGGTCGTGGGCGGCGGCAACACCGCGGTAGAAGAGGCGCTTTATCTGAGCAATATCTGCTCGAAGGTGCATCTCATCCATCGACGCGACTCGCTTCGCGCCGAAAAAATATTACAAGACCGATTGATGCAACGTGCCAGCGAGGGCAAAGTCGTACTCCACTGGCATACGACGCTGGATGAAGTGCTGGGGGATGAGACTGGCGTTACCGGCATTCGCATCAGGTCAACCCTCGAGGGGGAAGCCATGCACTCACTAGACTTGTCTGGTGTGTTCATCGCAATAGGCCATAAACCCAACACGGACCTATTTGTGGAGCAATTAGCGATGCAAGGGGGCTATCTCACCGTTCACTCAGGTACTGACGGCGCTGCCACACATACCAGCCAAGCGGGTGTCTTTGCAGCGGGCGATGTGGCAGACCATATATACCGGCAAGCCATTACTTCGGCTGGGTTTGGCTGCATGGCGGCACTGGATGCTGAAAAATATCTGGATGGACTGGGTAGCTAAACTTGGTCAACCCGTTTCCGCCTACATCCCATGCACTGACTGAGCCCAACGGACTGCTCGCAGTCGGGGGGGATCTGCGGTCGGAAACGCTGATCAGCGCCTATGCACAAGGTATTTTTCCTTGGTTCGAACCCGGACAAGACATTTTATGGTGGTCTCCAGACCCGAGGTCAGTCATCATCCCTGACCGGATTCACATCAGCCGCTCACTCCAAAAGTTCCTGCGTAAGAGCACCTGGCAGATCAGTTGCGATACACGCTTTGGGGAAGTTGTGGGTCGCTGCGCAAGCGCACTGCGTCACGACGATCACAGCACCGAACACAGCACTTGGATTTCGACTGAGATGCAGCAGGCCTACGTCGCACTGAACAGGCTGGGTGTTGCCCATTCCATTGAAATATCGAACGGACATCAATTGATCGGCGGCCTTTATGGCATCATGCTTGACAACGTTTTCTTCGGAGAGTCCATGTTTTCCGACCACACAAATGGATCAAAGGTGGCCTTAATTGCGTTGGCACGTCTGTGTCAGGACAATGGCATTGTTATGATCGACTGTCAGGTCCACAACCCCCATCTTGAAACAATGGGCGCTGAGCTTCTTTCCCGTCAGGCCTTTGAAAAAACCCTAGAGGGCGCTATAACAACACCCATGACGACAGTTATTAACAATCCTTTGTGTTTGGTTCCAGCCAGAGGGGAATCACTGGAGGAGCGCCTAACCGTTCCCATCAATCAATTTGCGGTGGATTTGGCATGACAGCATCACTGCGAGAGATCAAGGTTTATACCACCTTTCCTCATCGATGCTCCTATCTTGAGAATGAGGAGGCCACAACCCTGTTTGTGGATCCACGACAGGCACTCAGCCCCGAACTCTATACGCAGTTATCCCTGCTCGGCTTTCGACGGAGCGGAGATCACGTCTACCGTCCCCACTGCGCAAACTGTAACGCCTGCATTGCTTCTCGAGTGCGAGTTGATGAATTTTCTCCCGGTCGCACGCAGCGGCGGATCAGCCGCCGCAATCGTGATTTACGACTAGAGACAACGGAGTCGATCGACGATGACGAGGCCTTTAACCTTTATCGTCACTATATCGAGGCACGCCACGCGGATGGCGACATGTACCCGCCGGTGCGAGACCAATACGACTCCTTTCTCAATGATGGTTTGGGCTGTGCAACTTATTACCGGCTCTACGAAGGCAATCGGCTTATTGCCGTTACTGTGGCTGATAAAATGCTGGATGGCCTCGCAGCCATTTACACCTTCTTTGATCCCGCACAATCCAAAAGAAGCCTCGGTACAGAAGCGATACTCCTGCAGATCAGAGAGGCTCAAGCAATGGGATTATCCTTTGTCTATCTAGGCTATTGGATAGATGGCTGTCGAAAGATGTCTTACAAAGCGCGTTACACGCCCCTTGAGTTGTTCGTCGACGGGCAGTGGCAAGCGCAGCGCACGGAGCAGCAAACTAATGCGAGTCCAGACGCCATTATTGACCTCCTTGCCTCCAGCAACACACATCATGACCTCGATGAAGGATAAGCGGCGCTTTCCACGCCCCTCACTTTTCGATACAGTGCCGCCCATCTCACAAACAAAGGCTACGCCTTAATGGCAAAAGAAGACCAGATTGAAATGGAGGGGGAGATTGTTGATACCCTGCCTAACACCACTTTCCGAGTGAAACTTGAGAATGGGCACCTTGTAACGGCCCACATCTCAGGGAAAATGCGGAAGAACTATATCCGCATACTGACAGGCGATAAAGTCAGAGTTGAGCTCACACCTTACGATCTCACAAAGGGTCGCATCACTTACCGAGAACGATGAGCTATGAGGGCTGCCATCATGCTTCGACAGGCTCCTCTGCGTCGACCAACGCGGTAACCACTAGCGCTGACTGGTCTTCGCTCACTGTCACCGTCGCGGAACCGCCCTTTGCCAATGAGCCAAATAACACCATATCCGCCAGTGGCTTTTTAATGTGCTCTTGTATAACCCGCTCCAGCGGGCGGGCGCCCATCGTCGCATCGTAACCTCGCTCAACTAACCACAGCCTCGCTTCTTCGTCGACCTCTACCGACACCTGGCGCTCATCCAGCTGGCTTTGCAATTCGATCAGGAATTTATCCACGACCGTTAAAATAACCTCTTCACTGAGCGGACCAAACGGTACGATCGCATCCAGCCTATTTCTAAATTCAGGGGTAAAAGTCCGATTAATCGCCTCAATAGAATCGGTCGAATTGTCCTGAATGGAAAAACCAATGGATCGGCGACTCACATTTTCCGCGCCAGCATTGGTCGTCATCACGACAATGACATTGCGAAAATCTGTTTTACGGCCGTTATTGTCGGTAAGCGTTCCGTGATCCATCACTTGCAGTAACAGATTGAAAACTTCCGGATGCGCTTTTTCGATTTCATCGAGCAATACAACACTATGAGGATGTTTCGTCACTTGGTCAGTCAGCAGCCCACCTTGGTCATAACCCACGTAACCGGGGGGCGCACCAATCAAGCGCGACACGGTATGCCGCTCCATGTATTCCGACATATCAAATCGCAGCAGTTCCAGACCCATTTGCAGTGCCAACTGGCGGGTCAGTTCGGTCTTTCCCACGCCTGTGGGGCCTGCTAACAAAAACGAGCCAATCGGTTTCTGGCCTCCACGCAATCCTGCTCGAGCGAGCTTAATGGCACTCACCATCTGAGAAACGGCGGCATCCTGACCAAACACGGTCATCTTAAGATTAGCCTCTAACTTACTCAGCAACGTTTTATCGTCACTGCTCACGGTTTTTGGCGGGATGCGCGCTATTTTTGCGACGACGGCCTCAATATCCCCAGGGCCCAATATCTTCTTGCGCTTACTTGGGGCCTGCAGTTGCTGAAACGCACCCGCCTCGTCAATCACGTCGATGGCTTTATCCGGAAGGAAACGATCCGTGATGTAACGTGCGGCCATCTCAGATGCCACCTTCAAGGCTTTATCGGTGTAGCGGAGTTTATGATGCGCCTCAAAACGCGACTTGAGCCCCTTGAGAATCTTATAGGCATCTTCAACGGAAGGCTCCAGCACATCTACTTTCTGAAACCGACGACTCAGTGCCTTGTCCTTATCAAAAATGCCCCGATACTCGGCATAGGTGGTCGAGCCGACGCAGCGCATTTTGCCTGAGCCCAGTAGCGGCTTCAGGAGATTGCTAGCGTCCATCACGCCGCCAGATGCTGCTCCGGCACCGATAATGGTATGAATTTCATCAATGAAAAGGATGGCATGATCATTTTCGGCTAAGTTTGCCAGCAACCCTTTTAACCGCTTTTCAAAATCACCTCGATACTTGGTACCCGCCAATAACGCTCCTAAATCGAGGGAATAAACAACCGCCTCTTGCAGCGTTTCGGGCACCTCGCCATCAACGATCATTTTCGCCAGTCCCTCGGCAATCGCCGTTTTACCGACACCCGATTCACCAACCAGCAGCGGATTGTTCTTGCGCCTTCGCGCCAGAATTTGCGCTACCCGCTCCACTTCGCGCAGTCTGCCGATTAACGGGTCAATATTTCCCGCCTCGGCCTCGACATTGAGATTCGTCGCGTAAGCATCAAGCGGACGCTTTTCAGTCGCCTCCTGACCACCCTCTGCCTCGCCAGTGACTTCCTCCTGATCACCGAGCTCCTCACCGTCCTTACCAACGCCATGAGTGATGAAATTGACAATGTCGAGACGCGAAACATTTTGTGTTTTAAGGAAGTACACCGCCTGCGATTCTTGTTCAGAGAAAATAGCGACCAATAGATTGGCACCAGTGACTTCCTGTTTACCCGAACTTTGCACGTGAAACACCGCACGTTGTAATACACGTTGAAACCCTAGCGTCGGCTGCGTATCACGACCGTCATCACTGTCGGTTAATAGCGGCGTCGTCGAGTCAATAAACTCCACCAACTCACCCCGAAGCTCTTCCACATTGACCTGGCAGGCGCTCAATACGGCTATCGCCGCAGAATCATCCAGTAACGCGAGCAGAAGATGTTCAACCGTAATGAACTCATGGCGTCGAGCTCGGGCCATTCTGAAGGTCTCGTTGAGCGTATTTTCAAGTTCTTTGCTAAGCATTTAGCTGTCCTCATCATCGGCAGAGGGCTCTACTTCACATAATAATGGGTGGCCATTATCGCGAGCAGATTGGTTGACTTGGGAGGCTTTAGTTTCCGCAATATCTTGGGGGTAGATACCGCAGACACCCTTGCCTTGCGTATGGACCGCCAGCATCACCTGCGTTGCTTGCTCGCGGCTCATGGTAAAAAACGTCTCTAGCACTTCGACAACGAACTCCATAGGCGTGTAGTCGTCATTCAATAAAATAACGCGGTAAAGAGAGGGGCGCTTGAGCTTGGGCTTCGCGGGCGCAACGGCCAACCCACCATCGTCATCAAAGTCTTTGTCATCGGGCTTGGCCGCGCTGACAACCCGCTCTACTGCCGACATGTCTATCCATCTCCTGTCCATCGTGCCACCAGTATAATCCACCTCCGGCAAATAAAGCTGTTTCACGACAGATCCGCTCTATTTTATTCTTCATGACAATCCGGACCCCGAATAAGACAAAAAAAAGCCCGCAGCAAGCGGGCTCGTAATCAACTAAAAGCTCACATGTGAGCGATAACACTGTCGCCGAAGGCGGAGCATGACACCAATGTCGCCCCTTCCATCAGCCGCTCAAAATCGTAGGTCACCGTTTTAGCTTGAATCGCACCGTTCATGCCATCAATGATTAAATCAGCCGCCTCATTCCAGCCCAGATGCCGCAGCATCATTTCAGCAGACAGGATGAGCGAACCTGGATTCACCTTATCTTGTCCGGCATATTTGGGGGCTGTGCCGTGGGTCGCCTCAAATAAGGCCACGGTATCAGAGAGGTTAGCGCCTGGTGCGATACCGATTCCCCCTACTTGGGCTGCGAGCGCATCGGATAAATAATCGCCGTTCAGGTTGAGCGTGGCAACCACGCTGTAGTCACGCGGGCGGGTCAGCACTTGTTGTAGCATCGCATCCGCAATGACATCTTTTACCACGATATCGTTGCCGGTCCGCGGATTTTTGATACTCACCCAAGGGCCGCCGTCGAGTAACTCACCGCCAAACTCGTTTTGCGCTAACTCGTACCCCCAGTCACGGAAAGCGCCCTCGGTGAATTTCATAATATTGCCCTTGTGCACCAGCGTCACCGAGGGCAGATCTTGCTCAATGGCATACTGAATAGCCTTGCGGACCAGCCGCTGGGTACCCTCCTCTGACACGGGTTTGATCCCAATACCCACATTTTCAGGGAAGCGAATTTTAGTGGCGCCCATCTCACCGATAATAAAATCAACGACTTTTTGCGCTTCGGGCGTTCCCGCCTGATACTCGATTCCCGCGTAGATATCCTCAGAATTCTCTCTAAAGATCACCATATTGCAATCTCCAGGCTTCTTGACCGGAGAAGGCACGCCCTCAAACCAGCGCACTGGTCGCAAGCAAGTATAGAGATCAAGCTCTTGCCGCAGGGCCACATTCAGCGAGCGAAACCCACCCCCAACCGGCGTTGTCAGCGGCCCTTTGATGGCAACGCTATAAGTTTTAATCGCATTGAGCGTCTCTTCCGGAAACCAATCCCCGTCATACAGCTCAGCCGCCTTCTCACCGGTATAAATTTCCATCCAGGAAATCTTCTTAGCGCCGCCGTAAGCCTTTGCGACCGCCGCATCTACCACTGAGATCATCACCGGGGAGATATCCACCCCAATACCATCTCCCTCGATATAAGGAATAATGGGGTTAGTGGGAACCTGAATAGTGTTGTCGTCGTTAACGACAATCATCTCGCCAGTATCAGGTACTTTGATGTGCTGATATGCCATGCTGGAACTCCGCCAAAAATAAAAAAACAATTCCCCTCGCAAGCGACGGGACCACGTCGACACGTCCTACAGCGATGCAGACGAAACGCTACGTGGATTACGTCTTCATTTTAACACCAAATGAGGCACACTAGGCGCATGTCGTCCCTTATTGTGTTTAATAAACCGTTTCAAGTCCTTAGCCAATTCACCGATCGCGATCGACCCCAAGCCCCACGCAGCACGCTCGCTGATTATCTCGATGCTCCTCAGTTTCGTGCAGCGGGCCGTTTGGATTATGACTCGGAAGGCCTGCTTCTACTCACCACGGATGGACGCTTACAGCAGCAAATCGCGCACCCACAGTACCGCCATTGGAAAACTTATTGGGTGCAGGTCGAAGGCACTATTGATCAGATTGCCTGCAATGCACTTGCCAAGGGGGTACCCTTGCGTGATGGGATCACACAGCCTGCGCGCGCGACGTTAATATCGGCGCCTGAAGTGTGGCCGCGTCATCCGCCAATTCGCGAACGCAAGACGGTGAGCAACTCCTGGCTCCAAATCGCAATCACTGAAGGGCGTAACCGCCAAGTACGCCGGATGACCGCAGCCGTCGGCTTTCCGACATTGCGACTGATTCGGATTGCTGTTGGACCCTGGCAGATCGATGGATTGAAGCCCGGAGAGCACCGCCTTGCATCGCCCACAGATCTGAAGCGTTGACCCAGCGCGCGCCTGCCATCATCCTTCGACCCCATTACCGATAGCTAGGAACCCACAGACATCGTGAAAAGCTCCCCTCGCACCGATCAACAAACCGTCATAGTCGGGATGTCTGGCGGCGTCGACTCATCGGTCGCCGCACTGCTGTTGCTCGAGGCAGGCTATCGCGTTGAAGGGTTGTTCATGAAAAATTGGGAGGAAGATGACGGCACTGAGTATTGTACCGCCAAGGCGGATCTAGCTGATGCACACGCCGTAGCGAAAACACTCAGCATTCCGCTGCACAGCGCCAATTTTGCCGCCGAATATTGGGACAACGTTTTTGCCCATTTTTTAAAGGAATATCAGGCTGGCCGTACGCCAAATCCCGACATCTTGTGTAACCGTGAAATTAAATTTCGGGCTTTTCTAGACTATGCAACTCACTTGGGTGCTGACCTAATAGCAACAGGCCATTACGTTCAATCGCGCGCTTACCATGGCAAAACACAGTTATTAAAGGGAACTGATGGCAATAAAGATCAAAGTTATTTTCTCCATCAAGTGGATCATCAAGCACTTGAGCAAACATTATTTCCGGTTGGAGAGGTTACCAAAGACGTCGTGCGCGCTAAGGCTGAATCTGCCGGTTTCACCAATGCGCGCAAAAAAGACAGCACTGGGATCTGCTTTATTGGAGAGCGCCGATTTAAAGACTTTCTCGCTCAGTATCTGCCAGCACAGCCCGGGCCAATTCACACCACCGATGGCGAGCTACTCGGCGAGCATCAGGGGCTGATGTATCACACGATAGGGCAACGTCAGGGCCTCGGAATTGGCGGGCTATCAGACCACCCGGAGGCGCCTTGGTACGTGGTTGAAAAAAGGCTGGCGACTAACACCTTGGTCGTGGCACAAGGTAATCAACATCCCACTTTGTTCCGCGACAAACTGCTGGCTGCTGAGGTGATGTGGATCAGCGGTGAAGCTCCAAGGCTGCCATTCTCCTGCCATGCCAAAATTCGCTACCGGCAACCCGATCAAGCCTGCGTCATTAGCCAGCAAGACAAGCGACTCATCGTGTCCTTCGAGGCACCACAGCGGGCTGTCACGCCAGGCCAGTCAGTCGTA
>JAOHHD010000016.1 GCA_028117185.1 Luminiphilus sp. | reverse complement strand
TTGTCGCGACGAGTGCTGCCGCCATTGTCATGGCTTTGTTCATTAAGGTGCTTCTCTAAAAAGTGAGTGACAAACCGCTGCCCTCGCGCATCAGGTTGGGAACACAAAAATAATGTTGAGGCGAACCCCCCAACCCTCAGGTCCAAACTCGCTCGACTCCGCCCAGTACCGCAAACCGCCACCCACTTGCATAATCTGGTTGCCAACTTTCATCAGCTGATTGGCGCCAACGTTAATCGGCACAGACCAATCCTTTGTTTCCCAGTTGTAAGTCGACTCCGTATTGAGGTAGTAAGTGAGTTTCTTGGGCGTTATGTAAGATACGAAGGGCTGTACAAAAGACGCGTTAATCTCCGTCTTATCCTCTTTTGCAAAAGACCAAATATGATTCGCTAGCGCACCATAGGTCCAGGGACCACTCTGCTTCAGCACTAATCCTGTTGGGCCAGCGGCCCATGCTTCTGGCCCGAGGGAGTCTTTAGTTGACGTGGGCAAATTCAGAACCGGACCCACGCCCCAAATGACTCCGCCTGCTGTCGGTTTTTTGGGCGAAAAGAAAAGGCTCTGAACAATGTCCCCCATACCGCTCTCACTGATGCCGGGTAACGGGACATCAGATTGCTTAATCACCGGTAAGATCGTCCGTGAAATCATGTTCCAGTCATCGTTAATTGAAATGGGTATAACGGGCTGGATATTGGTTCGCCAGACAGATCCCTTATCGCCGGGGCCATAGTTGTCATCGTAATTGATTTGTATCGGCACGCTAATCAGCGAGGCGACAGGGTTAGCCAATTTCTGCGCGATCGCATCAGCTGCCGCCGCCTGCGCTTGTGCATCGGTGACTGGTGCACCTGCGGTGTGATCTTGGTTATGAGCCTCTGCCTCGATCGGCTGCGGGCTTTGCGCTTCCGCCTGCTGTGCTACCGAAGCCGAACTCCACCCGGCCACAAGCAGCGCGCAGATTGCACCATTGGTTACTAACGATCGTACTACGCGACATACGCTTTGCATTGCTGTGCCTCCAAGGGCCGGCATCTCGATGTCGGGACGCCAACGCCCATGACTGACCGGATTGGGTAGCGTTATAAACTAGCCGACGCCGAATGCCAACATTTGTTATCTATTACGCCGCTTTTTGCACAGACACCGCTAGGCCTTTTGCGGATGATGGATTAACGCAATTAACACGCCATTACGTATCGGTCTCACCTTCTGCGGGTTAACACAACCATTCACCCCAGTATTTTGAGATACTGTCACCCCATCGGCATCAAGGCCCTAGCAACTATTAGTCATCATGCCCTGGATTAATGATCATTGGCTCGCCGTTGTGTTACTCACCGGCTACACCATCGTACTGTTCTATAACGCCTATTTAGGCAGCAAAGCCAGTCAAGGCATGTCGGGGTATTACGTCGGCAATCGTGAAATGAGCGGCGTGGTAGTTGGCATTTCTTTTTTTGCCACCTTTGCCTCAACCAACACTTACATTGGCCATGCAGGAAAGGGCTACGAGTACGGTATTGCCTGGTTCACTATGGCAATCCTACTGGTACTGTTCAGTTGGGTTTCTTGGCGCTGGATAGGCCCGCCCTTGCGACGATTTGCCGCCGAGTGGGATGCCCTGACCATTCCTGACTTTTTAGGTAGTCGCTACTTGGGCGCCAAATCGCCCACTAATCGGCATCCCTTGCTGCAGGTCTCGGCGATCATTATCGTCTTCGCGAGCCTACTCTACCTACTGGCTATTTTTAAAGGAGCGGGACATCTATTTCAGATGTTTCTCAATGTGCCCTATGAAACCGGCGTCGGTATCACGTTAGTGATTGTCGTGATGTATACCTCGATCGGTGGGTTTGTTTCAGTCGTCAGAACCGATGTGCTTCAGGGGATGCTAATGCTGCTAGGTAGCATACTGATCTTTTATTTTGTCACGCGCGCCGCTGGCGGCGTTGGGGTCATTAATGAACTCCGAACGCTCCCTGACAAGGCATTCCTGTTTGAACTCAACGGCGGTATCCCGTTTGCGGTACTACTGGGCGTGTCGCTCTCTGGGGCCTTAAAACTCCTGGCAGACCCGCGGCAACTCTCACGCTTTTATGCGTTGAAAGATGACGACGCTGTGCGCCGGGGAAAGTGGGTCGCGACCGTTGGTCTGGCCATCGTACTGGCGTGTCTTTTTCCTGTGGGGATTTACGCTCACGCCATACTGACCGATGTCACTGACACGGACCTAATCGTGCCCCTACTGGTAAACGATCCAGCTGTATTCCCTATTTGGGCGACTGATTTCCTCATCGTTTCGATTCTCGCTGCTGCCATGTCATCCATGGACAGCGTGTTGTTGGTCGCCGCATCTACCCTGTATAAAAATCTCATCGCGCCCTTCAAGCAACGCTCACGAGAGCTGCTCTGGACTCGCACAGCCGTTGTCGGTTTTTCAATTGTCGCCGCTCTGCTGGCACTCAAGCCGCCTGGCGACATTGTCGAGATCACCATCTTTTCGGGCAGCCTCTATGCCGTTTGTTTTTTCCCCGCCGTGGTGTTCGGCCTGTATTGGCAAAAAGGATCACCTGCCGCAGTGCTCTGGTCGATGGTCATCGGTGTCAGCACCTTGTTGGCCTGGATCGCCGCCGATCTCCGGCATAGCTTGCACGAGGTCTTCCCCGCGCTACTACTGTCGATCCTCACTTACTGGGCGCTATCCAGCAGGCCGTCGGGGTCCTCATCACCCAATCATGAAACGCCTCAATCAGACGCACGCGAGTTGTAGAGGCTTTTAAGCTGACAACGCTTTCACTCTGACAAAACCTTTCACCGGGAAAAAACCGTCCGATCCCACTGCGCGGACTGAGGGGAGAGAAAAACGCGTTTAAAAGAGCGTTTTGAGCGCGGGTTTTGTCACCTTACCCATGGCATTGCGTGGCAGCGCGTCCTGCAGTAGCAATTTTTTAGGGATTTTATACGCCGAGAGTTTACCGTTGCACCAGTCTTTCAACGCGGCCAGCGTCAACTCGCCGCCGCTCCGCAGGACCACTACTGCCGCGACCGCCTCCCCCCAGGTACGATCCTCAATACCCAGCACCGCTACCTCAGCGATGGCCGGATGATCTAGTAATTTGTTCTCTATCTCTAAGGCTGAGAGTTTATAGCCGCCGGACTTAATAATATCGATCGAGGAGCGCCCCATAATGCGGTAGTAACCTGCCTCCAGCACACCGATATCACCGGTGCAAAACCAACCATCGTCAAAACTCTTGGCAGTTGCCTCGGGGTTATCCCAGTACTCGAGGAACACCGTCTCACCCTGAATACGAATTTCGCCCGACACGCCTTCTTCTTGTACAACACTGCCCGCCTCGTCAATTAAGCGCACGTCGATACCGGGTAGCGGTTGACCCACGTAACCCGCACGCCGGTCACCCTCATAAGGATTCGACAAAGCCATACCAATTTCTGTCATGCCGTAGCGTTCCAGTAGCGCCTGCCCGGTCAGCTGCTGCCACGTGTCAAAGACAACGACCGGGCACGCGGCAGAGCCCGACACATTGAGGCGCATGTTGGCAAAACCCTCTAGGACCGCCTCTGATTCGCTGACCTCCATGGCATCGAGGTGGTCAATCAACTTGACGTAAATAGTGGGCACTGCCATGAAGAGCGAATAGGTATCGTTTGCCACCTGCTGACACAGCTTATCCAGTGCCAACGCCGGCATCACGTGGACTGTTGCGCCAGCCCACAGCGCACAACTCAGCACAGCGATGATACCGTGCACATGGTGTAGCGGCAAAAAGAGGGGAATCACGTCGTTTTCCTGCCATGCCCAGGCTTCAACCAACGCGCTGATCTGGGCGGCGATATTGCCATGCGTCGTGACCACACCTTTGGGCTTACTGGTTGTCCCGCTGGTGAAAATGATCATCGCTTTTCGTTCGGGCGTCAGCGCTGGCAGCGCCCTTACCATTCCAGTGAGGTAATCATTCACCCCCAACACTTCAATCGACAAACTGTCACACAGGGGCTGAATGTTGCCGCGATAGGGCTCGATTGAGACCACGCGGGTAACACCGGTACTGCTGAGGCAATGCGCCCACTCAGATTCTGTGGCCGCCACATTGAGCGGAATCGCAATGCCGCCTGCGCGCCAAATGCCATGTAGCACCGTGACATAATCAAGGCCGGCAGGGATGAGAAAGGCGATCCGCGCTTCTGCAAGATCACTGGACTGGTCGAGCAAACCGCTCGCAAATTCGACCGTACGTTGCTCAACCTCGGCATAGGTGAAGGATGCCTCGTCTTCCACGAGGGCTATGTTATTGGGAAACTCGGCGTTCAGCGGCGACTGCATTAGGGTGATACCCCATCGATACGAGATGCTAGTTTAAAGCAAAGCGCTGTGGACTTGCTCTACCCATCGCACTCACACAGCACTGCTATCAGCTCAAATGATGGGTCACCCTACGCTTGTCTCGGCGGCACCTAACCGACAAGCCGCCGCAAACCATGATCAGCGCATAACGACTGCCAGTTATCACGACATACCCAGCCGGCCACGGCTGTTTACCCAGGGTTTTGACTCGACCTTAACGCTACCCACATTGGGCTCTATCCTCGAACCGATGGGCGCGCCAGTGCAGTTAAATACTCAGATCGTCTAGATTGTAATCTTTGAGTGCTGCCCGCGCCGCATCATTCCAACGATACGTCTCACCCCCCTCGGCAAAGGGCTGGTAACGGTAAGGTGTTTCGTTGGGGAAGTGTTGCTGCCGAGCATCGATGCCATAACCAATGGTGCGTGATCGACGTGCCACGATTTCCTCATCGAAGACCTGTGCATCACTGTGGACACCTCCTCCCATCACACCCAGTACCGAAGAGCGCTTATGAAACCCGAAGTTCACCGTGATACGTGGCTCAAAACCACAGTTTGGGAACGAGCCATGCAATAACTGCCGATTACAGATGACGACGTCCCCGGGGTTACAGATAAGGGGCACAGCCCCTTTCAGCCGCTCACTACCCGATTCGGCAACCAGTGCTTTGATGTCGAGCTTACCTTGCTTGTGCGTTCCGGGCAGAACCCAAACACCGTTCACCGCAGTGCTACCGTAGACCTGCACCATGAAATTAAAACCATGGATGTCTTCTTCAAATTGGTCGCTGTCCCAATGCGTCACACCGTCTTGATGCCAGGATACCGCGGCACCAATGCCGGGATCCTTAATAAATAAAGCCTCATTAAACGGCGCAAAATCGGGTCCATTAATTTGCTCCGCCACCTGCAATAACAGGGGGTGACCGTAAACACGCAGACAGGCGTCAGAAAATTGTAAGGAACCCAGCAACAGAAAAGGCGCTGCCGCTGGCGTGTCGCTCGCCGCCTCTGGCTCAAACATTTTGATCTCATGGCGCCCATTAGCCAGCGCCGTTCCGCCTAAAGGATCACCGAGTGGCTTTGACCATACGAGTGTTAAGGCTGAGTGATCGACACCCAGCGCAGGCTTACCCTGCGCATCGACCCGACTTTCAGGGCCCGTGGGAAAACGCGCTCGCATTGCATCAAGATCAGCGCGGATGTCCTCCAGTTCAGCGGCGTCAATCACCCCCTCAAAAATATAAAAACCGTATCGCGAATACGCCTCGCGTATGGCCGGATCTAGCTCACCGTTGTGATCAAAAACCAGCGGACCGCGGTTATCCAACGCAAGCGCCTGTTGCTCACCATCGAGCAAATACGCCTTCATCTCCTCGGCGGCGGACCCATAGTACGCCGCACAGGCCTCAATTGATTTCGCTGTATTACTCATTTTTAAGGTCCTTGCCGTTATCACATCACAACTGCGCAGGCACCTGCGCACGTGGGGCCCAGCACGGCTTTAGTTTATCAATTTTTTATTCATTATGACGCGCTAGCCAATCAATAATGAGTGCGTTAACGCTGTCTGGGCGTTCTTGATGGAGAAAATGACCCGCTCCGGCCACGCGATGAAATAACACGCCTTTCGGAAAGTCTTCAGCCACGGTCAAACGCTCAAAAACCGCTGAGTCAATGCATCCATCGCGCTCACCCGACAGCGCCAGCGTCGGCGTCGGCACGCAGTAATAGGCCTCCTGCTGAGACGTCGTGAGCGCCTTCAGCGACAGCGCCGCGCGGTAGTACCGCAGCGCCGCAGATTTAACGCCGTTCTGCGAGAACGTTTGAATCACTTCCTCCAACACACCGGGCTCCGGCTGCCATCCGGGGCTCCATGCGGCCCATAACCGGCGGATAAAAGCAAAATGATGGCGCTCCACCAACCAATCCGAAATCCAGGGCAAGTTGAAGAAACCCATATACCAAGACATCCGCAACTGTTTACCCGTGCGCAATCCATCGCGGACAAATCGCCCAGCATGAGGCACCGCGAGTGTCGTCAAGCTCCTTAGCTTGTCAGGGGCTTGCGCGGACACGCGATAAGCCGCTGCTGCGCCCCAATCGTGTCCGATTAGATGGACCGGATGGCCAAGCGCATCGATGATCGCAACAATGTCGGACGTAACAGCCTCTAATGAGTAGTCTCGATCTGCCGCCAGCGAGCTTGGCTCGTAACCTCGCAGTGTCACTGAGATGGCGCGATAACCTGCATTGGCCAAGGCGGGTAACTGGTGCCGAAAGGTGCTCGCGTTGTCTGGAAAGCCATGCAAACACAATACCGTCGGCCCCTCGCCCATGGCTTGAGCAGAGAACATGAGGGGCCCGTGTCTAAACGACAGTCGCTCCAGTTCAAAATGTGATGCCATATTGGAAACCTAGTGTGTGATGCTCGCAAGTCTCAACTAAGCGCGTCATACTTTCAATTTTTGCGGGGGAGATTCATGGCCACCACGATTTGGCACAACCCACGATGCTCTAAATCACGACAAACACTCGCCTTGCTCGAAGAACAGGGTATCGACCCCATCATCCGGCGCTATTTAGAAGACGCGCCTTCCGAGGCGGAGTTAATCACTGTGATCGGTCAGCTAGGCATCACACCGTGGGCGTTATTGCGACGCGGGGAATCTGTTTTTAAAACATTGGGGCTGAGTAAAAACAGCGCTGATGACGAGCTCATAACGGCCATGCAGCAGCACCCCATTCTGATTGAACGACCCATCGTGGTTCATGATAACGGTGCTGCGATGGGCCGCCCCCCTGAGCACGTCTTGTCCTTGTTTACTTGATCTGCGATTCAACGACCAAGCATCATCACGATAGATCTGGGTTTTTGCCCGCTCGTCCACACACATCGCTGGCGACGCGCTGGGCAAAAATAAAGTCGCCAAGCGCCGTTTGCTGCTCGCTGAGTGCCACTTTGCACTGACTGGCCTCATCGTTATTGCGCGACATACATTGATTCAGAGCGTTAAAATAATGGCGCAGCGAACCATATTTACTTTTAGCCCGATCCCGAGCGGTATCACACTCAGACGGATATCCATCCGCGGCTACCGTTTGCGCACTCAAGCAAATCGCCAACAAAAAGAGCATTCGTTTCATGATCACCACCACTACAGCCTTTACTGTGTAAACCTCAGTACCCATTGGGCAGCGCCCGCGGCACTATGTACATTGCGCATTGTCCATTACCTATTAACCATTACCCATTACCCATTACCCATTACCCATTACCCATTACCCATTACCCATTACCCATTAACCATTAACCATTAACCATTACCCATTAAACATTGCCCATTGTCCATCGCACATTGTTCTGATTGGCACACCACCTGCGCTGCTAACGCGCGGACTCATATGCTAATCACACTCCGAAACGACCTTATTTCACGCACAGAGGTCCGGGTCGAGGGTTAAGTCTTCGTCCAGTTGCACGCCAAACGTATTCAACATCATCGACACCTGTGTGTACTGCGCCACCGTCATCACCAAATCCATCCGCTGTTTCTCTGACAACGCTGACAGCCGCTGCCAATTGGCATCTGAAATAAAAGCGTCCCGTGTCAAATCATCAGTGGCCCGTAACAGTGCTTGGTCACCCTCATTCCACCCTTCATCCTCTGGACCCCGCTTGATGCGCGATACTTCCTCCTCAGTCAGGCCGCACTCCAACCCAATGCGAACGTGCTGAGCCCACTCGTAGCCGGACTTCCAGTTAAAGCCGGTGCGCAATATCACCAGCTCTCGATCACGAGGCGACAATGCATTGGCGTCCGATAAGATGTAGCCACCCCAAGCCATAAAGCGTTTGTAAGCCTTCGGCGCGCGTGCCAGCGTTCGGAATATATTTAATAGCGGAATCGCACGAAAACGCGGACCGAGCAAATCCAGCATTTCTGGCGTCAGCTCCTGCTCATTGAGCGGCGCCACTCGTGGTGTGTTCATTCTCATCTCAATCCCCCTCACTTCACGTTAGACAACATGCCACTTGACTCAATGCGCCGTCCCTTTTGTTATGAGTCAGTAGCAAACCACCGCGCAAAGCCTACCTGACATCACTGCGTCGCGGGCATGCGATAATTCGACCGGCAAACTGCATACACTCGACGGGCATCACGCCATTTAACCCACTAATGCCCAGGAGATCGACCATCGACCCTCTCAGTCAAGCAGCCATCGGCGCTGCGGCAGCACAATCGTTTCAAGGCGCACGCAAAACACGCTACGCCCTCTGCGTTGGCGCTTTGGCCGGTATGGCGCCTGACCTCGATGTCTTGATTCGCTCCAGCGATGACCCGCTTTTATTTCTTGAATTCCACCGGCAATTCACGCATTCCCTTTTTTTTATCCCGCTGGGTGCGCTGATCTGCGCACTGGCCTTTCACCCTTTTACCCGGCGAGCACTGTCGTTTCGAGAGACCTGGATACTGTCTGCGCTGGGCTACGCAACCCATGGCTTGCTTGACGCCTGTACCACCTACGGAACACAGCTCTTGTGGCCCTTTGGTCAAGCGCGGTTTGCATGGCACAACGTGTCGGTCATTGATCCGTTACTGACTTTGCCACTCCTCCTACTGATCGTACTTGCCGCGGTCAAGCGACAACCTCGCTTTGCGATGATGGGGTTTAGCTGGGCCGTGGCTTACCTGCTGATCGGCGTTTTGCAACACCATCGGGCCCTATCCATCGCTGAGGAGTTGGTGGCCTCACGGGGACACGCGCCCTCAAGGCTTGAGGTTAAACCCAGTTTTGCCAATATTGTAGTGTGGAAATCCATCTATGACTTCAATGGTGTCTACCATGTCGATGCCATCCGCGTCGGATGGGAAGACCGCATTTACGAAGGCGACACCATCGAAAAGCTCGACCTGGCCAGACATTTTCCTTGGCTATCGCCGTCGACACAACAAGCACGCGACGTGGCGCGTTTTCGGTGGTTTTCAGATGACTGGCTAGCGATCGACCCAACAGATCCATCGGTGATTGTGGATGCGCGATTCTCACAACTGCCCCAATCCACTGAGGGATTATGGGGCATTGGTCTCGATCAGCAGCGCGGAGACAAAGAACCGATTGCATGGATCACTAATCGGCAAACCTCGTCCAAGGACATTGCCACTTTTTATGCGCTGTTAATTGGCAGGGACCTCACAACATCACCCTCACTGCAGGCGATTGAGTGAGTGCGCCGCCGAGATGCCGGAGCGCGCTGCACCGATTGAGTACCAGTAGCGATGGACAACTGGCTCAGATAGCGTTACTACTAAAGCGTGTTACGTGGTGGCGCGGCGCAGTGATGCACCGTTAACCGACCCCATCGGTCGATCACTGTTACCGCGCTCACTGATTCTTTTTGCTAGGACAGTCGTTGATCACACATCCCACCAACATCAGTGACAAGCGCCTCTGCGAGGCGATCGTGAGTGGTGCCCTCTCGTATCATGTCCAGCCTATATTCGATATCACCAGCCAACGCCTTATTGCCGCAGAAATGCTCGCACGATGGTATGACGGCAGCAGCGCGCTGGTGCCCATCGATGATTACTTGCCGCGCTTGTGTGCGCTCGAATGGACAGCGCCCTACTGCAACTATTTAGGCGACGCAAGAATGCAGATCGGGCAGGTCTTATGGCGCCAATATGCCATCAACATCCACATCAATGTGGTGGCCGAATCACTGCTCATTGAAGAGCGCTTCGACCAGCTCACGCGCCATTTACACGATACCGCCGTGCCGTTATCGGCTCTGGTTATCGAGCTGTCGGAAATGAATCTCGTCTCAGCAGAGCTCAAAACTCTCGAAGCCATTTCAGAGAGGCTAACAGCGCTGGCATCATCAGCCCCCGGTATTACGATTGCGCTGGATGATTTTGGTGTCGCGCTGAACAATCTTGATCGTCTGCGCTGCTGGGAAATTGACTGCATTAAGTTTGATCGGCGCTTCGTTCAGGGCGTCGAGCAGAGCACCAAAACACAGCTTATTTTGCGCAACATGCGGCAGTTAGCCGATGACTTGGGGGTAACGGTCATTGCGGAAGGTATCGAGACAGTAGAAGAAGAAAAGGCGCTCATTGATCTTGGCATCCGCTATCATCAAGGTTTTCTCAGAGGCGCACCGATACCTCTGTTAGAATTTCAAGCTCAATTCCCTATTGCAGATGAGGGTTCCTAAATGCGTGGCAAGTTCAACTCTATTATCGAAACGATCGGCGATACCCCTATTGTCAGAATTAATCGACTCGCTCCCGAAGGCGTGACCATGTGGGCTAAGCTGGAAGCCTTTAATCCGCTCGGCTCGGTTAAAGACCGTCTAGCCATGGGCATCATCGAGGCTGCCGAGCAAAGCGGCGAACTGTCCCCCGGTCAGACAGTCGTTGAAGCCACCTCAGGTAATACCGGCATTGGACTCGCGATGGTCTGTGCCGCCAAGGGCTACCCTTTTGTCTCCATCATGGTCGAGACATTTTCAGTTGAGCGACGCAAACTCATGCGCTTTTTGGGCGCAAAAGTGATTCTGACGCCCAAAGCAGAGAAAGGAATGGGCATGGTGGCGAAAGCCCGCGAACTTGCCGAAACGAACGGCTGGTTCATGGCTCGACAGTTTGAAAATCCGGCGAATGCCGACACGCATGAAAATACGACCGCGAGAGAGATCATGAGCGCTTTCGAGGGTGAACGACTCGATTACTTTGTGTCGGGCTATGGGACAGGTGGCACGTTGACCGGCATTGCCCGCGTCTTAAGAGCAGAGCGACCCGACACCAAGATCATTACAACAGAACCCGACACCGCCGCCCTACTGGCTGATGGTCGAGCTCAAGACCGCAGGGAAGACGGCTCTGCCAGCGGCAGCCATCCCGCTTGGTCACCTCATATGATTCAGGGCTGGACGCCTGACTTTATTCCACTGGTCGCGCAAGAAGCAGTCGACAAAGGGTTCATCGATGAGGTCATTCCTGTTTCGGCGGAAACCTCTTTTGCGACCGCACAAGCGCTGGCAATGAAGGAAGGTATCTTTTGCGGTATCTCTTGCGGCGCCACGTTTGCAGCGGCGTTAGAAGTGGCCAAACACGCGGAACCCGGTTCAACGATCTTATGTACGCTCCCCGATACTGGAGAACGGTACCTCTCTACCCCGCTATTCGGTGATATCGAGGCAGTCATGACTGCTGACGAATGGGCGATTGCTCGGTCAACACCGACGGCGGTATTGGATACACCGGCCGGGTAATAGCAGTACCGCACTGTCTATCCACGGCGACCTCGTCTAAGCAAGGGTACATTGTACTGCCTCAGTTCAGGGTGGCAGAGCAAGTCGGTAACATTATGGCGTCAATCGTCTAGCAGCCTGACCATTACCCTTACAACAGCAATTGCCCTTGCAACAGCAATAGCCCTTACAACAGCAATAGCCCTTCCCACAGTCTATGCGTCGCTAACTGCAATGGCATGCTAGCGGCAGCTGCTTACCGATGCGCAACTGCCGCCCAGCCAATATCAGCTCGATGTACTCGCCGCAGTGAAGAATGATCTGTTTTAACGGGCGACCGTATCGATAACAGTCACCCCTACTGAGCGAATACCATGATCCAGCACAGCTTATTGGCGATGGGCCTTCTTGCCATGGCGACCTTAACCGGGAGTCCCATGGCAGCCGCGATTGAAGAACCCCAGTACGAGGTTGTCACCGCGTGGGAAGAGCAGAATATAGAGCTCCGCAGTTATGCCCCGAGAATATTAGCCGTCACGACAATGACTGAGGGACAGAACAACGGGTTCAGAGTCCTCGCTGGCTATATTTTTGGGGGCAACAGTAGCGAGCAGAAAATTGCCATGACTGCACCGGTTCAGCGCGCCATGGACGACTCCGCAGAGATGGCGTTTATGATGCCAGCCGAATATCGCCTTTCGGATTTGCCAACACCGGCAGATGATCGCGTGTCCTTTCGGGAAGCACCTGGCTACACCGCCGCTGTGATTCAATTCAGTGGGTGGGCTGACATGGACAAAGCGGAGGAGAATTGGCAAGTGCTGCAAGCTTTTTTAACTGAGCGCGATATCAATATCGAAGGGCAACCTTCTCTCAATCAATATAACCCACCTTGGACTTTGCCCTTTCTGCGCCGCAACGAAATCATCGTTCCCATCTCCATGACTGACGCCGCCTTCTAACGCGGGGCGCGTCCACGGTGTGATAGGCCGCTGTTCAACACTGTGACCCGCTGGCGAAAAGCCGCAAAGCGGCTCGGGTGACACTCATCGATCACAGCACCTATACTGCGTGCCTATTCATGTAGCGTGGCAATTTGATGACGGACCAGAAACCCCAGGACATTAATCTTAGTGATCCGGAGCACATAGAGTGTCCTTATCGCGCCTACCAAGCCCTCCACCAAACAGGCGGACTGGGAAGAGACCCCAATATCGGTGTTGTTGTGGCGGGGTACGAGACACTGGCTACCCTCGCCAAAAACACTGACGTCTATTCGTCCAGCATCTCAGAAGATGGCCATGGACCCCGCCATATGGGCATTAATCCTGAGCCGGTACAGGATGACGTGGAAGCCATTCTTGCCCACGCGCATCCGATTGTGAATGCGTTGTTTACCGCGGACCCCCCCGTACATACGCGACACCGAAAGCTCATCGCGAAAGCCCTCAGCCCACGCAGTGTGCGAGCATTGGAGCCCAAAATACGCGCCATCACGACTGACTTGATTGATGCGTTTATCGCACGTGGATCGGTCGATTTAATGCCTGAATTTGCGGTTCCACTCCCCGTCACGGTGATTGCCGATATTTTGGGCGTAGACCGTGCCGACATCTGGACCTTTAAGCATTGGGGTGACCTAATGATCTCAGGCAATATCGACATGCTCAGCCACGAACGTCGACGCGAGGTCGCCAAGGCGGTTGTCGAATTGCATGACTACTTTGTCCCAAGAATTGAGCAGCGCCGCCAAAATCCAACTGACGATCTGTTAAGCATTATGGTCAATACCGAGGTGGACGGCGAACCACCACTGACCACCGAAGAGTTACTGCCCATCATCGACCAAATTCTTTTGGCGGGCCACGAAACCACGACTAACCTCATCGGCAACGCGATGTTGGTGTTGTTAAATGATCATGAGTTGATGCATCGCCTACAGGAAAACCCATCGGATATCCCTGCCATGGTTGAGGAAGCCCTCCGCTGGGATCCGCCGATTCAATGCACCTTTAGACGCGCCACGCGAGCCGATAAACTCGAAGGCGTAGAAGTCACCGAAGGCGAAATGGTGGTGCCACTGTGGGCTGGCGCTAACTGGGATCCCGATGTTTTTCCCAACCCAGAACAATTTGATATTGATCGTTCCATGACAAAGCCCCATATGGGCTTTGGCTTTGGTCCCCATTTCTGTGCGGGCGCAGAGCTTGCACGCATCGAGGCGCGGATTGCTTTTGAGGAGCTTTTGGGACGGTTAGGGCAGATCACGTTAAACGAACAAGAGAGCGACCTCTCTCACTTACCGAGCTTCGCCTCTCACGGTTATCGGCAGGTCTCGTTGCGGTTTATAAAACGATAAATCGCCCATACTAGCCCCACCAACACCCGAGACCCGAGACCCGAGACCCGAGACTTAGCTCGCCGCAATAATCTGTGCTCTGTGTGAGACTTTTTCAGCGTGGTCGGCGATTTCGCCAATATTCGACAACAGCTGATACAAAAAGATGGCATCAACTGGCGAGATATCGTCTTCATGGTCCCGCAGCTTGGCTCTCAACTTACTTTGCAGCTCATCAGAGCGTCTCTCGATCTTCTCAACCAACGCGCACTTGCTGACGATGGCTTTCGCTTGCCGCGAACCAAAGGCGGTTCGCGAGAGATCTCGTGTTGCAGAGACAACCTCCACCGCTTTAGACGATGCGTCCACCACCGTTTCGACAAATTTAAACAACGACTTTTCAAGTTTCTGTGGAAATGCCAAATTGCGTCCCAAAGACAAGCCGGCAATGTCTTTTGTTTCATTCGCCATTTTATCTTGGACACGCACCAGCTCGAGTAAGTCGGTGCGCGACACCGACATCCACAAACCGCGCGGCAAATTTTTTCTTACATCCATCTTGATGTCGTCAGCAATACCTTCTAAACGGGCGATTTCCAATTGCAGCTTTTCGGCCTTGTTCCAATCACCCGCCTGCGCGGCTTCAAAATAAGGCATCAACTTTGTGACGCAATCGAGACACGTTTCAGCGTGTCGCTCCATTACCGCTAAGGGAGAACTACTTAATACTTCTGATAAGGCAGGTTGAACAGCCATGATGAGGGACTCCTTTTCATCTCAGATACGTGCGCGCCATGTTTTGGGCGCATCACGCTGTACGTCGCGTGCTTTGAACACAGTCTTTACTGCTTATATCAGCCGAATACCGCCGATAACACATAGAAAAATAACACCGACAGCCCGGCGCCTGCGGGCAGGGTCACAATCCAGGAGGTAATGATGGCTCCGATTGTCGGCAAGTGGAGCGCTTCAACACCTCTGGCAAGACCAACACCGAGCACTGCACCCACTAACGTATGAGTGGTGGAAATCGGCAGACCAGTCGCGGAAGCCAAGACTACCGTAGAGGCGGCAGCAAGCTCGGCGGCAAAACCTCGGCTCGGCGTCAGCTCAGTGATTTTTCTACCAATGGTTTGAATCACTCGCCAACCGTAGGTGGCAAGACCCACCACAATGCCAGCAGCACCAATCGCCAAGACCCACCAAGGCATGGCCGACTTAGCACCGATGATCCCACCCGATTGCACTGTGCTCACGACAGCGGCTAAGGGTCCTACCGCATTAGCCACGTCATTTGAGCCATGTGCAAACGCCATCGCACAGGCGGTAAAAATCATTAACGTGCCAAACACTTTCTCTACGTTTTCGCCGCTGTTCATATTGCCTGTGACTTTGATACGACGGAGCAGAAACGCCCCAATCAGCGCCACAACCACACCAACCACGGCAGAAACCGCCATCGCATCGACAAATTTCGATCCCAGACCGAAGTCTAAATCGACGCCAATATGCTTTAGCCCTTTGACCAGAGTGACCATACTAATCATGAACCCGACCATCCACATGTAGATCGGGACATACTTGCGCGCCCGATCAAAAGAATCGTCATGGTCTAAAATAAGATTTTTCACCGAAATAAATAAGGCGAATGACATCGATCCTGCAAGTAGCGGGGACACGATCCAGCTCGCCGCAATCGTACCGACTTTCCCCCAGGCGACTGCGTCAACCGAAATACCCACTGCAGCAAAACCCACGATAGCGCCAACAATCGAGTGGGTCGTGGACACTGGCCAACCGCGGATGCTGGCGATAAACAGCCACGTTGCCGCCGCCAACAACGCCGATAACATCCCAAACACCAGAAGATCTGGCGAGTCTGCGAGCATAGTGGGGTCAATAATGCCCTTACGTATGGTGGACGTGACTTCGCCACCGGCAAGGTAAGCGCCCGCAAATTCAAAAATTGCCGCGACAAGAATCGCTTGTTTCAAGGTCAGTGCACGAGATCCGACCGAAGTCCCCATTGCATTAGCGACGTCGTTTGCACCAATCCCCCAGGCCATAAAGAGGCCGAAGACACAAGCCAATGCCAGTAAGGTGAACCCATGTGAAGCGATGATATCCATGCAAACGATTCCTGTTTAAAAGCTTTGTACCGCGCTTACCCTACTTCAGATAGATGACAGATTTATGAACGTCCTCTACCGGTTAGTCATCGCGATATTGGCGACGGTGTTATCGGTCAATTTCTGTTCTGTCTTACTACAACCTGAGTCGCTTGACTCAACAAGGCCGTTTTTACGAGCAACGAGTTACCGACCGGCGCCGCCCGCGCTGCGTCCTTTCTTGGCCAGCTAAACGCATCCGTAAAACGGGTTCGCTTCCAGACATCGCCGGTGCCATACATCAAAAAGAGACATCCCACTGAACCCTGAATCGGTTTTCTGAATGCGTCGATTCCAGCAGACCATCATCCAAAGTCAAATGAGAGAAATCGACGGTTATTTTGTTGCTATGTCCTGCGAAAAACCAATTGGCCCCCAACGAAAACTCTTCTCTTTCGTTGTAAATGCTACGCATCGCTTTATTTGGTTCGCTCACATAGGCATATCTCGCTGCCAGCTCAAGCGGCGCCGGAAACGCCTCAATCAAATTGTGGAAGAAGTAGCCTGTCTGCAGGTAAAAACCGGTTAGGTCGCTGTCTGTTCCGGCTACTCGATCACTCACGAACTTGCGATGCCACTCTTGCTGAATGGACAAACCTCTGTACTTAAAGGCAAATTCTTGCACCGCTTGCTCGATTTTAAACTGGTCGTCCTCCGCCACTATCGGTTTAGCGAAGCCATCGAGATTTCCGCAGCCAGAAGAGGACCAACGTGTGCAAGGCCCCGTGTTGGTAAAGCCTGCGACCGCTAAAGAGCCCGTTGGGAGATCCGTATATTCGACGTCGGTCTGACGCCACGGCAGGTCCCGGCCAAGAAAATTCCACTGCAGACGCCCCATGTACAAATGATCGGTCGAGTTGTTCTTGGTACCGCGTCCCTCGCCATTAAATACACCGGCGTAATACCGCATGTCTGCGAGCGTGCCATCGAATAATCGTCCTCGTAACTGCACACCCACTTGCCGATCCACCGTAAAAATACGGTTAACAATAGAGCGCTCAACAAACTGCTGCCGTCCCGACGAGTCGACTCGCTCTCGGTTGAGATCGACCTTCCATTGTCCCAACCGGACGCTAGCCCAATCCCATTTGGTCAGATCCACACGCCAATCGATCACACGGGCACTGGATGAAACCGCATCGGCATCAACGTCCCGAGCAGGCTGAAGGTCTACCTCAAAGTAATATTTAATCCAAGGTTGGTAGCCATGGCCGCCAATTTTCATCCTCAGTCGCCGCTGCTCAAAGCTGGACCCACTGGCATCCTCATAATTGGCCATTTGCCGGGGGTCGGATCCATAGGGATTGCTATAGCGGAACTGCGCTCTCCACTGCAGGTTGGTTTGCCAATTACCGTCGCGTGTCTCGAGGCGAAAGCCCTTGGAACCATAACTTGCTTTTACTGGCGAGTCGGCCATCATCGCGCTGGCGACAGCAGTATCGATAGCGTCTTGAACATTCTGATCAAGCGCTGTCGCAGCCGCCAATTCACTTTCCTGGGACTCAGTCGCCGTTGACGCGACAGCATTGGCGTCACTTTGCTGCGTAGCAACGCCCGCTAGAACCGCTTCTGTAGTCAGTACCGCTTGTTCAGCCAGCTGCTCATACTGTTCCTGCGAAATGAGGCCATTGCCCAGCAAAATGTCCAGCAAAGCCTTATCGGTGGCAAAAGCCGCCGCTGATGAAAGCAGCACCCCTATGCTCAGGAGCCATAACAACGCAGTTTTTTTGAGCAGCAAAATCATAGTAAGACCCTTTCAATATACTGTGTAGAGCAACCCGTAAATCGTAGTCAACGAGACCTCATGGACGCGATAGTGCGGACCTATTGTTGCAGTCCAGTGACGAATTGATTTCATTTTTGTGACAAAACTATGACAGTAATGTGTCAGCAGGGCCTATAGCACCGCTCAACCCAAAGGAGTGACCCGCAGGCGCATAGCTTGGCGGTTCGGAGGTTGTCACCTTTCGCATAGCCGTAACGCCGGCAATCGTGCAAAATTATGGGCTTCAAAAGCAGCATCGCTGAGGACGAGATCTGATGACCACGACCAAACGGAGCCACATTGTCTTGCTGTGCCTAATTGCCAGCCTCATGCTGACCTTGGTGCCAAAAGTGATGGCGACCGAGAATGGGCCAAAATGGTCGAATCAGGGGCTCGTGTATATCTTGGCCCCAACGCTGTCTGGCACGCAGGGCGTGGGCAACTTGGAGCTCGATGTCGACATTGATTCGAGTGACGTGTTCGACGCAATCGATGGCGGGTTCCTAGGGATGTATCGCGGTGAGGGCGAGCGATGGGGCGTCTTACTCGACGTGGTCTATATGGATCTCAAGGGCGGCACTGAGGATACCTTCGAAGCCTTGTCTGGTGACATAGAATTAGAGCAAACCGTTGCAATCGCCTCTGTCACATGGCGCGTTAACGACTTACTTCAACTGACGGGGGGCGCCCTCTACAGTGATGTTGCCGCGACGCTGTCGCTCTCCGGACCCAACAATGACCGTCAGCTAACAGTCGGAGATGATTGGATTGATCCTGTTGTTGGGGTCCTTTTTGAGACGCCAATCAGTTCGGCTTGGGAGTTCACTGGCTCAGCGCAAATTGGGGGCTTTGGCGTAGGGTCTGACTTGGTCGTTGTGCTCAGCGGCGCGTTTTCTTATCGCTTTAATCACCGGTCGAGTGTGTCACTCGGTTATCGATATCTCGACTTTGATTACGACGATGGTGACGGACCCGACCGCTTTAAATTCGACTTGAGAGAGCATGGCCCATCTATCGGCTTTCGATTTGATTTTTGATCGCATGACACTAAGACAGCCTGCGTCAGCGCAAGGCGTTTAAGCAAACCCCGCCTATTGCACCTGCTAGGCATTGGCCCGCTAAACCCGCCAACGACCTGGCGGGAGCAAACACGTCCATACCAAAGATCTGGCCCAGCGCCGTATGCAGTATCGCGACAGCAGACGCTGCTGCAAAGCCATATAGTAATGGGCTTCGCAGGTAGGAGCTCTTTCGCGTCATAAAATCGCAGGCCAACCAGGGGATCACAAGGCCCACTGCCATGATCGGCAATAAGGTGCTACTCAAACCGATGAGATCGTCTACCGTACTCCCAACACGAGCATTGAACGTTACCTCAACCCCCATAGTGGAGACCGAGTACAAAATCATCTGGGTCCCGATCGCTGATCCCAAGATATAAGCCACTAATACGCCCAAGGTGTATGCTGTTACTGCGCGCATCTTTGGCCCTGCTTACTGTGAGTCAGAGACCATCATAATCCACCGACTGCATAAATGCGTAATCTAGTCCATTCACCGCTGAGGTAATCATCATGCCCTGTTGCTGCACAGTCGCTCGCGCGACACTTATTATCGCGACGCTCATTACTGGGACATTTGTTAACGGGCCATTAGCGGCAGCGCCGTATCAAGTCGAGACGCTCGCGTCAGGGCTTGATCGCCCTTGGTCAGTCGCTGAACTGGGCGACGGGCACTTATTAATTACCGAGAAAGGTGGCCGTCTGTTGATACTGGACAGCGAAGGCGGCGTGACACCCGTATTGGGCATGCCCCCCATCTTTGATGCCAATCAAGGCGGGTTGCTTGAAGTCCTGCCGCATCCCCAATTTGACACTAACAACATGATTTATGTGAGCTACGCGAGTGGAGACGACAAGGGCAACCAGACGACAGTGGCGCGAGGGTTCCTGCGACAAAATCGCATTGAGGGTTTTGAAGAGATCCTTGAGGCGTCCCCCAACAAAGAAGGATCCTTCCATTACGGAGGGAAGATGGTTTTTCTACCTGATGGCACCTTGATCGTGAGCGTGGGCGAAGGATTTTCGTATCGGGAACAAGCACAAAATCTCTCTTGGGAGCTGGGTAAACTGCTCAGAGTCAATGCAGACGGGTCGGTGCCAATCGATAACCCCTTCCCAACTGAAGCGCCTAGAGTCTACAGCTATGGGCATCGAAACCCCCAGGGACTCGTCTTCGATGCCGGATCGCAACGCATTTTGATGCACGAGCACGGCCCAAAGGGCGGCGATGAGCTGAACATGATCGAGGCGGGGAAGAATTATGGCTGGCCCGCGATCACCTATGGCGTTGATTACAGCGGTGCGGTGATTTCACCCTTTACTGAGGCGGACGGCATGGAACAACCGATGACCTACTGGGTGCCCAGTATTGGCCCATCGGGATTGGCCATCTATCGCGGCGATGATTTCCCAGACTGGGACGGCGACCTATTACTAGGCTCGCTGATTAATAAAGAAATTCGACGACTGCAACTAGACGGTAATACCGTCATCGACGATTCGCCGGTATTCCCTGAGGTAACAGGCCGTGTTCGCGACGTGCGCGTGCTCAAAGACGGCAGCATTGTTGCGCTCACCGATGAAGGCAATGTTTTCCACATTTCTAGTTAGTTAACCTCTCAAAGGCGGATCGGTCTCCCACGGCAAGCCAGCGCGCAGTGTATTGCCCGGTAACGCATTCTGAACCATAACGATACTGCAACGTGACGCCCGCGTGAGCTCTCGCGGGCTGGGGTAAGCAAGCAGCGGCGCCTTTTACGTGGCGATCATCCGATGGTCATCATTCGGCAACCGATAAGTGTGGCTTCCCATTAATCGGTAAGCAGTTCATCATCGGTGAGGTAGCCCGAGACGACCTGAATGACGTCGCTCAAAGCATCACTATTACCCAGCGCTTGAAGGGAGAATGGTAACGTGACAACACAGCATACGATGCTCGCCAGTGACCTACGGGTCGTCGAGCGATGGTTGTCTAGTCAAGGCGCCCGAGTTGAGGACGCATTGCAAGCGGCAGGCATACCCGTGAGTGCTATGACCAAACCCCGTTCACGTATCCCTACCGCGCAAGTCGGCACATTGTTAACGCAACTATCGTCCCAATACCCTGACGAGAATATCGGACTCGCCCTCGCCCAACATCATCACATTATGGATACCCACGTGCTCGGTATTACGGCGATATCCTCGGAGACTGGTTTAGCCGCCTTGCAACGACTCTGCCGCTATCAAGCCCTCGTTTCCACTCATAGTCCGCTGCAGATTATCGAGGAGCCAGAAACCATCACGATCGCTAAAAATGTGGTCTACGAAGGCATTGCAGAGCACATTACTCAGGTTTTTTTATTCGCTGTCCTGCTCCACAGCATCCGCAACTTCACTGATTTTCGTGGCGACCCGATTAAGGTCGCATTCTGTGGGGCTGACGACGACCACGCTTCGACCTATCGCGGCATCTTTGGACCCCGGGTCACCTTTTCTGCGCAGCACGGGGAACTGGTCCTCCCAAGAAAACTGTTGGTGCAGCCGATTTCAACGAGCAATATCGATGTCCTCACCGTCAATGAACCGATGCTCGAGTCTCTTGTCCGCGCTGTCAGAGAAGGCAGCCTGTTAGCCACCCTCAAGATTGCCATTCTGGATCAGTTACCCACTCATACGCTGACTGAGGAGGAAGCCGCCGCCTCTCAAAATATGAGTTTGCGCACGCTGCAACGGCGGCTCCAAGACGAAGGTACTCGTTTTCGCGTATTACTAGATCAGACTCGCGCCGAACTCGCCGAAAATCGGCTGGGTGAACCTATGGTAGGGCTAGCGGAAGTGAGTTACCTGTGCGGGTTCAGCGAGCAAGCCTCCTTTTCTCGAGCGTTTAAACGCTGGACCGGCGAAAGCCCCTCGACTTACCGGCAAAAACTGCTGTCTTAACGACCCATGGCAGACCCGTCAACCAGCGAGCTCAGTTTTGGTCATGGCGCCCCGCCAACGATGATAGAGCTGATCCAAGTTAGGCCGAGCGCCTCGGCTAGATCGACATCGATCGCTTTGCGATCAGCTCGATCAACTCATCAACCTCCCCGGGCGTTGTCCCGAAGTGCGTGACAAAACGTGCCATATTGGGCAACACCGGCCAATCATAAAACGCAACGCCTTCATTCCTTAGGTCGTTGCGGAGCGGTTCCGGTAACACGGGAAACACTTCGTTTGCCTCAACAGGCCAAGGCATATCGATCGCGCATCGTGACGCGAGCCCTTGCGCCAATCGATTTGCCATCGCGTTGGCATGCACGGCATTCTCTCGCCACAGCTCATTGGACAGAAGCGCCAGCCACTGCGCAGCAATGAAACGCTGCTTGGACCAAAGATGGCCAGCGCGCTTACGTTGGTACGCGATATGCTGCGCAAGATCAGGGTCAAACACCACCACGGCTTCAGTGGCAATCCCCCCGTTTTTAGTGAGGCCAAAACTGAGACCGTCAACACCCGCCTGCCACGACAATTCTGCGGGGCTGGCCCCTGAGGCAACCACCGCGTTGGCAAACCGAGCACCGTCAACATGCAACTTCATGTCATAGTGATCTGCGATGCGTCGATAGACGCTCAACTCCTCCGGTGTATAGACGGTACCCGCCTCCGTGACATTGGACAGGCTAATCACGGCGGGTTGTGCACTGTGTACACCGTGACTGATTGCCGACTCAATGGCCTCTTGCAGACTCACCGGGTCTGGCTTACCCGCGTGGCCCGCAATACCGACGAGGCGTGCACCACCCGAGAACAGTTCTACCGCCGTATTTTCATCGTTCAAAATATGCGCATCAACGTGACAATAGACGGCACCCCATGGCGGGCAAAAGGCACTCAGCGCCAATGCGTTGGCTGCGGTTCCCGTCGTGACAAAAAAGACAGCGCACTCTTTTTCAAATAGGTTTTGTAAAGCCTTGTCGGCTTCAGCGCTGAGCGCATCGTCCCCGTAAGCAGCGACAGGATTCGCGTTGGCCGTCACAACTGCCCTTAAAACCGCTTCATGCGCACCGGCTACATTATCTGAACTAAAGTTCATCGCTTTTCTCTACTCACTTTGTAGACCACTGGCAGGACTATAAGCCGCGAATCCTCTTACAGGCCAGTCCGTGTTATAACACCGAGTCACCTTTGGGGGACTCATGCACGCTCTTCGTAACTCTCTGCTCGGCGCTACGGCTTTTATCGCACTCCTGGCAGTAGTGGCTCTGACAGCAGACTTAGGCGTTTTTCGACCCCTGTATGAGCAGCTGGCCAGCGATCTGCTCAAACGCGAAGTCCGCATTCTTGGGCCGCTAGAAGTGCGATTGGGTCGCCATTTGGAGGTGTTTGCTGAGGAGATCTCCATTTCAGGAGTCGTACCAAATGGAGACCCATTCCTGAGCGTAGGGGCTGCCTCCCTAGCACTGCAACTCACTACTTTAGTCGACGACGAGATTACGATTAGTTCGGCGACATTGCGGGATGTCACACTCAACCTTGATACCCGTCATAACAGTAACGACAACCAAGACAACCCGCTACCTACCACCTCACCCGCGCCGGACGCATCAAGACCGGCGCCTAAAAGCGCATTGGCTTATCGATTACGCGCCCACAATGTGTCTATCAATAACGCCGATATCGTGTGGCGAAGCGAAACAAGCCAACAACCCATTGTCCTGCAGGTTACGAGCCTGACCGAGGAACTCAATGATACAACGCTGGTGCTCAGCAGTGCGGGGCTCGTCAATGGGAAGCCCTACGCGACCGATCTCACCATTCGTGATGTTGAATCACTGTTGGTTGTCGATGACTGGCTTATCGATTGGGCGGGGACGATTGGGAGTGCAACCTTTGAAGCGGCAGCCCGCCTCGATTCACTGGAGTCAATCGGCACGTCTGAGCTCTCGCTCTCGGTCCATGCCGACAGCGCCAATCAATTATTGGCCACACTGGCACTGCCCACCATAGAAGAGGGGCCCATTGATATTGCCGTCGCGTTGAGTCAACAGGGTAAACGCTTAGCCCTTAATCTAGACGCGCTTTTTGGCGAGTTTCATTTTATTGGCGACGGCAGTATCGACGACGTCCAAACCTTTGAGTCGAGTCACCTTAACTTGATTGCTGAGGGCCCCAGCCTTAGCCATCTTGGGTCTGTCATGGGGCAACCCAACTGGCCTGAAACGCCATTTGAAATCGACATCGAAGCAGCGCAGAACGGCGTAAAAATTGACGTCCCGCTCGTCATGTTGCAAAGCGATGCGGTCAGCCTCTCGCTGGCAGGGGGCTTCGCCGATTACCGCCAGCCCAGTACGGGGGCATTAGACGGCACGATCGATATCCCTTCCCTGGGACGATGGGGCGCTGCACTGGCATTACCGCCAGAGCTGATTGGCCCAGTCAATGGCAGTGTCTCGCTTAAGAGAACGCAAGGCGGCGCCGATATTGAGGTTCGCACCGAAAGTCCCTTCGCATCGCTCGCCATCGCAGGGCGGCTCGAGCCGGGTGAAGCTATGCTGGGATCAACGGTCTCGATTCGGGGGAAAATGGACGACCCAGATCGGCTATTGAGCCTCATGACTGAAACCTCCACCCAACTCCCCGCGGCAACTTTTGAGGGCAATCTCTCAATCGAGTCCCCCGAGCTGGCTCGTGTGAGCGAGCTCCGTATTAGCGTCGGTCAGAATGAGCTCGTGGCAACCGGATTACTGGGCTGGTTCTCCCAGCGATATGCCACTCGTATTGGAGTGTCCCTCGAGTCCGACAGTCTTCAATCGAGCGTAGACCCCTTTGTGCGCAACGCAGACTCGGTCCCCCCGCTGCCGGTCCTTGCTCGCGCTATGATCACCTATCGAACCTCGCAACAGTTCTCCATCGAAGAGGGTGAACTACAACTCGCAGGGGGTGAGGGACGATTTTCCGGCGTGCTGTCATTGACCGATATCAAACCCGTTCTATCGGGTGACTGGGACCTGACCTTTCCTCAACTACAACCGCTACTGACTCAATTCACGTTGCCCGATTATTTAGAGCAGCCCGTCACTTTCTCTGGTCACGTCGCGTGGCGAGAGGGGCAGCTTGGCATATCAGCAGGGCAACTACAGTTTGGCACCGCTTTGGTGACCGGTAACTTATTATTAAACCAACACTCAAAGCTGATGCAATTTGACCTTGATGCACAGGCGCCTGATTTATCCCTCTACCTGCCTGAAGCAATGCAACTCCAGAACAAACCCGCCATACCCATTTCATTACGCTCAACAGGTAGCGTCACTCCGGATGCGTGGCATCTAGAAACCCTGCAGCTCGATTCCACTCAGGCCGTCATCTCGGGGAGTGGCCTGCTTGAACGAGATGGAGATGAATTCATCGATAGCCATTTGGATGCAGAGATTAAGATCGCGAACCTGTCCCCCTTTTCCTCTTGGTTAGCTAGGCCGCTCCCCGATCAGGATCTGCGACTGTCAGTTGAGTTGGACTCCAGAGCAGGTGTTCTGCTGATTGAGCAACTCGAACTGCTGTCAGGAGACAGTGATTTATCGGTCACTGGTCGTGCGACAAATCCCTCATTTCCAGAACTGACTTTGACGGGCCAGAGCCAACTCATCAACCTCGCACCGTGGATGCGCACCGTTAGGGCTGGCAAAGCAGACATGCCATCTGAGATAGCACCAGCCTCCCCCACACCCCCCGTCGCCCAATTGATTCCTGACTACCCCATCTCATTTGATGCGTGGAAAGGATTCGAAGCTGATATCTCACTCGATATCGACAACCTGACAGGGCTGGTGCGGCCCCTCGAGGATTTACAGTCAGCTTTCTCGTTGCAGCGCGACGGCCTCCGAGTCGACGAGCTGTCTTTTGATGACGGAGTGGCTGGCTCAGTATCGCTGTCAGGATCGTTGCTGGCGCAAGACACCACACCCCAGCTCGATCTTGCGCTAAATGGCGAGAGTCTGATTTATGGTATTCCAAAAGCACCTCAGGAGGATGCCAATGCATTGCCGACTTACGACGTGAAACTTCGGTTGACCGGATCAGGGGCAACGACCCGAACCTTGGCCAGCAGTCTCAATGGCTACCTCAATCTCGCCATGGGGTCAGGTCATATCCTCAACACTGGATTTGATCGACTGAGCAACACTTTCTTGCAAGAGTTGAGCAATGCCTTGAACCCGTTTACAGAGCAGCAAGCAATGACCGCCATTAACTGTGCCGCTGTGTTCAACACCATCGAAAACGGTGAAGCCTTCGGTCAGCCCTCCATCGTCGTCGACACCCCGAAGGTCAAAATACTGGCCGATACTCATGTTAGTTTTGATACAGAAAAAGTGAAGGCAAGCTTCAAGACGATTCCTCAGAAAGGACTCGGTATCAACATGTCTAGCCTGGTCAATCCGTTTGTGGAAGTCACCGGCACGTTGAGTGCGCCGAGAATTTCTCTTAACCCTGCCAACACAGTTGTCGGCGGTAGCTTGGCTGTGGTCACCGGGGGTATATCACTGTTGATAAGAAGTGTGCTGGAACGCTTGAGTACCGGCGGCAATATTTGCGCAAAACGACTTCAGAAAGCTAATGAGGCGATGTCCGAGCTCGACAGTTAATAGCGCCCTTCTCCACTGACTCACTCCCCAATGACACGAAGGTTCAGCACCCCATTAAGGCCGCGGATTCGCGCCAACAATGTGTCGTTGGGAACGCCATCAAAGTCAATGATGTTGTAGGCGATATCACCGACGCTTTTGTTGAGCAAATCTGCCACGTTCAGCCCGTCTTCACCGATCAGTGTGAGGATATGGCTGAGCATTCCGGGCTCGTTCTGGTTAGAGATGGTGATCCTAAAGTCTGTGGTTCTCTCGAGCTCAATGGTCGGGAAGTTCACAGAATTACGGATATTGCCATTTTCAAGAAATGCTTTGAGTTGGTCTGCGGCCATGACGGCGCAATTCTCTTCGGCCTCTGCCGTACTGGCCCCGATATGGGGCATGAGGATCGTATCGTCACGCCCAAGCAGCAGGGGATTCGGAAAGTCCGCCACGTAGCGGCCGAGCGCGCCGGTATTCAATGCGTCCACCAGATCCTCTGTGACCACAATTTCTTCACGGGCAAAATTCACCAAGCAACTACCTGGTCGAAAGTGCTTCAGCATTTCAGTGTTGAACAGCCCCCTGGTGCTATCCAAAACAGGCAGGTGCAGGCTAATGAAGTCACTGCGGCCCAGTAACGTCTGTACATCTTTCATTCGCCGCACTTCACTTGGCAACCGCCATGCCGCCTCAACCGATAAGGCAGGGTCAAATCCGACCACGTCCATACCAAAATTCAGACCCAATCTGGCTACGAGACTACCTATTGCGCCAAGGCCTACGACGCCCAAGGTTTTGCCTGCCAACTCGGTACCGGCAAATCGCTTTTTCTCGCGTTCCATGAGCGCCGAAAAATCAGCCGGTGCTAAGGAATCATCTTGATCTCTTGCAAACGCAATGCCGCCGACAATATCACGCGAAGCGAGCAGCATTGCAGCAGCCACCAGCTCCTTTACCGCGTTGGCGTTGGCGCCAGGGGTATTGAAAACCGGAATACCTCGCTCGCTGCAACGTTCGACGGGAATATTATTGACGCCGGCCCCCGCACGCGCGATTGCCGCAACGGAGTCTGGGATTTCTGCTTCTTGCAACTTATGACTGCGCAACAAGATGGCATTAGGATGGTCAACACCCGCTCCGACTTCAAACCATTTTGGGTCAAAGCGCTTTAATCCTTTAGAAGAGAGCGCATTGTAGGTTTTGATCCGATGCATAGCTTGGCAGTCTGGTCGCGGTGAGGGGGCGCATTGTGCGTCATTGTGCGAAACGAATCGACCCCCCTTGTTCACAACAGTGTCACTTCACCCTCAAACTGCTCGTTGGCAATCGTTCTGATGGCATCAGCTAACTGCCGAAAGAAAACACGGGCTGGTGATCGGCGACGCCATGCGAGCGCATGATCTCGACTCATACTGACACCAGCAACATCGGTCACCCGCAAAGTATCAGAATCGTTGATTTCCGACGCAACATAAAGCGCAGGTAAAAAGGTGATACCCATGCCCATCACTACCATTTGCCGTAAGGTATCAAGAGAGGTCCCTTCGTAATCTCGATTAACCGTAGCGCCCAAGCTCTCGCACAACGCACTGATCTGCCGGTGGTAAAGGTGTTGCTCATCAATCGTTAGCACCGCCTCGCCCACCAAGTCTTCGCCCGATATGGTGCGCTTTTGAGCCAATGGATGCTCCAGTGGCAAGGCTAGTTTCAGCGACTCGCGAAACAGGGGACTCACCTCCAGCTCATCACTTTGCAAAGGTAGCGTCGTTAACACCACATCATGAACCGCTGACTTGACGTCTGATCCAAGCTGCGCCGGAATGGCTTCACGAACATATAATCTCAGGTTCTCAAATCGACGGTGGAGTGAGGGTAATACCCTTGGCAGCAAATAGGGGCCTAGCGTGGGTGTCACCCCCAAACGATAAGTACTTTCACCCGATACGCCGCGGGCCTGATCCACAAAGCCCTTAAATTCTTCGGCTATGCGCCGGGCACGCGGCAATAGGTCTCGCGCTGCCGGCGTTAATACGATGCCGCTGCGATTTCTTTCAAACAGTATCGTACCTAGGGTCGCCTCGAGGGCCGCCATTTGCACCGTTAGTGTCGGCTGTTTTACCCCGATACGATCTGCAGCCCGCCTAAAGCTACCCGCCTCCGCAATAGCCTGAAAATAACGAATTTGCTTAAAAGAGAGTTGCTCAGATTTTGTCATTAACGTTTTCCATGACTGTCTGAATGCCTGAAACCTACCCGTATTTTGGCGCGAGTCAATGTAACAGCCAATAACAGGTGATAGATAAATGCTATCACAAAATACTATGATCTTTATTTTTTTTATCACGTATAAAGTGCATCGAACGCGCTAAAGCAGGCCGACAGCGCAGTTCGACATAGCAGCGAAAAAACACACTACATGACCGCGTCCAGCAGACGTTGAGGGTAAATAAGCCCCGAAACCGCTGCTAACGCTGTGTTAAAGGGTTGCGCGGTAACCGACATAGAGAGAGATTGTGAGATGAATGATGCAGACGTCCTAGGATTATTCGATGAATGGAATACGGCATTGGGCACGCTTAACCCGGATAGTGTGACTACGCTGTACGCCGACAATGCGGTGCTATTACCCACCGTTTCGAATCAGGTCAGACATAACCACGCAGAGATAAAAAATTACTTTGAAGGCTTTCTGAAAAAATCTCCACAGGGCGTTATTGACGAGTTCAATGTCAACATCTTGAGTGAGACCCACGTCACCAATTCGGGTATTTACACCTTTACCTTTGGCGACGGATCCACGGTCAGCGCGCGTTTCAGCTATTTATATGTGGCCTCTGACGACGGTTGGAAAATTCTTCAGCACCACAGTTCAGCGATGCCAGAGGGTTAACACCGTCAACCTGATGAACCTTTCACTGATCAAATATGTTGAGCAAGGCCTCCCTCCAACGCCTCATGGCAATGGATTCACTTTAGCAAACAGGAGTCAGACCGTTTATGTCCCGTTTATTTGATTTCTCCCATCTTCGGGGTGATGTCTTCGGTGGACTAACGGCCGGCGTCGTGGCCTTGCCACTTGCACTGGCCTTTGGCGAAGCATCCGGAGCGGGACCTATTGCGGGTGTCTATGGCGCCATTTTAATAGGCTTTTTCGCCGCATTATTTGGCGGCACGCCGTCGCAAATTTCGGGGCCAACAGGCCCGATGATTGTTGTGTTTGCTGGCGTATTTGCATCGCTCAGTGGCGATGTAACAATGATCTTCGCGACTGTGATTTTAGCCGGAGTGATACAAATTTTATTCGGGGTGCTCGGTTTTGGGCAGTACATTCGCCTCGTACCTTATCCAGTCGTGTCAGGGTTTATGAGTGGGATCGGCTGCATCATTATCGCGCTCCAGTTAGCCCGCCTGTTCGGCCATGAACCGCAGGGCGGGGGCACTATTCCCGCGCTGCTGGAAGTGCCCGCTGCAATCGCTGACCCCAACTTTGCTGCGGTGGGTATCGGCCTGCTGACCCTAGGCATTGTCTTTTCATGGCCTGCAAAATGGGGGAAATATCTTCCCAGCCCACTCGTCGCCTTAATAGTAGGCACTTTAGTGAGTGTGAGCATTGATGGTGTCCCCATATTGGGCTCCATTCCAACCGGTTTGCCCTCCTTTATTATGCCGTCCGTTTCCGGGGACGCGCTGTTGATCATGATGGAAGCCGCTTTGATCTTGGCCATACTGGGCGCGATTGATAGCCTACTGACGTCCTTGGTCGCCGACAATATGACTCGCACGCGACATGACTCCAACCGCGAATTGATTGGACAAGGTGTGGGTAATATGGCCGCTGGGTTTTTCGGTGGCATCCCCGGAGCAGGCGCCACCATGCGGACGGTGGTGAATATCCGAACGGGAGGCGTAACAAAGCTCTCTGGCGTGCTGCACAGCCTCTTTTTACTCGCCGTTGTGCTCGTGCTAGCGCCGCTGGCATCTCAAATTCCCCATGCCGTTTTAGCCGGTATTTTGGTCAAGGTGGGCTACGACATCATCGACTTTTCCTACTTAAAGCGGGCCCACAAAGGCCCTCGCTTCGATCTGATTCTCATGATGATGGTGCTGAGCTTGACAGTTTTTGTCGACCTCATCACCGCGGTCGCCGCGGGCGTGGTGATCGCGGCCATCGCCTATGTCAAGCAAGTCTCTGACGCGCAATTAGCACTGGCAGCGGGTGATGTGGACAACCTCTCCCAAGGTCTGTCTGACCGAGAAGTTGCATTACTCGAAGAGTGTGGTGATCACCTCACCTACTTTGACTTTGGCGGTCCACTGAGTTTTGGCGCTGCCGCGGACTTAGGGCACCATGTGCGAGAGAGACTCAGTCCACAACATCACGTGGCGCTGGCGCTCGATTTTGGTCGCGTTCCCTTCATGGATGTGTCTGCGTTGCGCGCAATAGAAACCATCGCCCAAGACGCCGCGCATGCGGGCAAGCATCTTTTTATCTGCGGAATTAACGATGCTGTCGCAGCAAGTCTTGAGGGCATGGGCGTGAGTGATCAGCTGCCCACCGAAACACGTTTCGACACACGGCTCGAGGCGCTCTTGGCAGCCAAAGAGTGGATCTTTGAAAACATTCCGCCCAACGACGCTGACCGACGAGACGGTCAAAGCAATGATCCGGTAACCGCCTAAACCGCCGTGACCTGATCTGCGCTGTAACTTGTTACACTCCCCCAAAGTGTGAGGGAGGGTTGCCGTGAAAACGATCACTATCTGCCTATTGGCAGCCTGTCTGGCCGCTTGTGACACTGCGACGCCCCAGGTCGATGAGAGTGTCCTCGCTGTTTTAGCGGAACCGGCCTTGATTGTCGATGTCAGAACCCCCGAGGAATTTGCTACGGGTCATTACCCGGGTGCTATCAATATTCCCCATGACGGCATCGTTGACGGTATTCGTCAGCTCTCCATCGCAGACAGTCACCCGATCGTTCTCTATTGCAGGACGGGTAACCGCTCAGGCCAGGCAGAACAGGCACTAGCCGCCGAAGGCTTTTCCGCAGCAGTCAATGCGGGGGGCTTGGCGGCGCTCCTGCAAGCCTATGAGGCACCCTGAATCGGCGCGCCTGTCATCCCAGTCATAGCCACTCAATGGCTACCAATAGGCACGCATCACAACATCTCATCGCAGCACGCCACCACGTCTAAGATGCGGGCAATTGGCTGTAACCGGCCCACACCTATGACGCGTCAGGCGGTTTAGCCAAATCATTAAATTGCGCTAACGCCTCGGGAGGCAGCAGATCGTGACCTTGACGATATTGGGCCGCACAAGCCGTATAAAATTGCGCATTGAGTGTATTAGCCTCACCACAGTCGCGCGTCGCAACCACTTTACCGGGCACCCCTGCGATCACAGAATTGGGTGGGAAAACCTTATTCTCAGTAATGATCGTATGGCCTGCGACAATTGAATTCTCGCCAATCTTTGCACCATCCATGATGGTGGCATTGATCCCAATTAAACAGCGATCGCCAATGTCACAGCCATGCAATGTGGCGTGATGGGTAATAGAGCAATCCTCGCCGATGAGGGTGGGGGACGCGATACCGACATGAATCATCACAAAATCCTGAATGTTGGTCCGCGCACCGATCCGAATCTCATACGTCTCCGCTCGGGTCACCGCATTCGGCCAAATAGAAACGCCCGGACCGACATAAACTTTGCCGTATAACCACGCACTCTCATGAATAAACGCCGGTTCATCGAGAGTGACATGTTCGCCAATGTGTCCCATGCTGTGGGCTCCTGAGTCATATGAGAAAACATATTTTGGCACGTCGCACCGGGAATCGCTAAGGATTAACCTCATACGAGCGCATGGAATTCAGTCGATGACACACAACGATCGTCTCGCAGTGCAGTTAGGATTGGGGGCAGTAGCCTTGTGGAGCACGGTCGCTACCGCGTTTAGCCTCACGCTCGACTACCTCTCACCACTGCAGCTGGTCACCCTCGCAGCGACCATCAGCTGGTGCTTCTTCGCAATCAGGCTGATGCAGCCCACACGTCGGGCCGCGCTCCGAGACACCTCGTGGACACAACGAGGCATTGGATTATTCACCGGTTGGCTCAATCCTGGGCTTTACTACTTAGTGCTCTTCGCTGCTTATGACCGATTGCCAGCACAAGAGGCCATGGCCATCAATTACTCTTGGGGCATCACGCTGGCGCTCATTGCAGCACCGATTCTCAAGCATCGTCTGACGGCAGCCGCGCTAGGCGCAGCCTGCATCAGCTATCTGGGTATTGTCGTCATCGCGACGCGCGGCGCCCCGCTTACGTTAGAACTCGCGCAACCGATCGGTATCGGCTTGGCCTTACTGAGCACCCTGATCTGGAGTTTTTACTGGGTGCTCAACGCCAGGCTCACCATCGCACCCGAGACCAATTTGTTACTCAATTTTTCGGGCGCTCTGCCGCTGTTATTCGGTCTGCTCTGGTTGACTGAAACATCGATGACGATCCCTTGGCAGGGATGGGCCGGCAGTGCGTATATTGGGCTATTTGAAATGGGGATCGCTTTTATTCTATGGATGGGCGCCATGAAAGCGACCTCCTCCGCGCTCAGCATTGCCAGTCTGATATTCCTCTCCCCGCCGCTGTCGCTGTTGTTAATCTGGCTGGTGACGGGCGAACCGGTCAAGGTATACACGCTATTCGGTCTCGGGCTCATCCTGCTTGGATTGTGGTTGCAGCGCAAGATCGCGCCGTGACGTATCCGGCGTAAAGCGACGAATCAATACGCGATCGCCAGGCGCCAAATCTGATGGTCCCGTCACCGCCGTGCCTGCGGCTCGCTCCAAAACCACCGATAACTCATCTGCATCAGTAGCGACAACTATCGCTTCCTCGCCGTCGCCATGGTGATTCGATACGCCATCGGCATCCATCGCCCTCGTTAATAGTGCAGCCGTTTCACCCTGCGACCTCACTGCCCCTCTCTCCATGATGATCAACTGGTGAGTAAGACGTCGCAACTCCTCTTGTGCATGTGAGACATACAGCACAGGTACTTTCTCAGCAGATAGCCAGATCGCCAGCTGCGCTAGCATCGCAAGTCGTCGCTCGGTATCGTTGGCAGATAGGGGCTCATCCAACAAGAGTAACCGCGGCTTGGACAGCAAGGCCCTAGCGAGCGCCACTCTTTGCCGCTCGCCCCCAGACAAAGACTCCGTAGACTGCTCCAGCAAATCCGCCAAGTACAAACCCTTCACAACGTCGTCAAACGATAAACTCATTCCCTCCTGACTGGCACGACGCATCGCGAACGCAAGATTACCCCGCACCGTGCGGCCCGGTAACAATCGACTGTCTTGAAACGCTAGCCCTACGCCACGTTGATGGGTTGGAATGAAACAGGCAGAGGCGCGGGTCGTATCACTCCAAGCTTCGCCGCAGAAGGCGATGCGGCCACGAAAACCGGGTTCTAATCCAGCGAGAATACGGAGCAAAGTGGTTTTACCCGCCCCAGTCGCACCCATCAGGCCCACCGGCAACGACAGGTCAATATCGAGCGCAAGCTTCAGGACAAAATCAGCGCGCTCCAGCTGACCGTCAATGACCAGCCGATGACTCATCCGCGAATGACCTCAACACGCTCGCCCGCAAACCGGTACACCAGCCAGAGCGATAGAAAAGCAAAGCACAGCAAGCCTAATGCTAAGGAATGCGCTGCCTCATAATTGAGTGTCTCTACATGTTCATAGATCGCGATAGAAAGCACCCGCGTCTCACCAGGGATATTGCCTCCCATCATTAAGACCACACCAAATTCACCGACGGTATGAGCGAAGGTCAATACTGCACCAGTCAAAAATCCACGCCGCGCTAACGGGATACCCACATTAAAAAATCGATCGCGAGGTGAAGCACCCAACGTCGCGGCCGCCTCCATCACCGATTCTGGTACGGCTCGAAAAGCACTGTGGAGGGGCTGCACCATAAACGGCAACGAATAAATCATGGAGGCAATCACGAGTCCGGCAAATGAAAAGGTCAGCGCCTCACCGGTCGCGCTAACCCACAAGCCACCCAAGAACGTATCGGGATTCAGCATCACTAGCAGATAAAAGCCCAATACGGTCGGCGGCAGCACCAACGGCATGGCAACCACTGCCTCGATCGCGGATTTCGCGCGTGAAGGTGATCGTGCTAACCACCACGCCAATGGCGTGGCCAGCGGCATGAGCAGTAACGTGGTCACTAGGGCCAACAAGCCGGTCAGCCATATGGCTTGCAGGTCACCTGCCACGGGCACTCTCAAGCGGGTGGACTTGGTAACCATCAGCCCGAATAAGATCTCGAATGGCAGGATGATCTATTTGCTCAACCCAGTAGTGCGCCGCGGCATTGTGTTGTGCGCGATCAAGCAGCACGAGTGCCTGATGGATAGGCTCGTGATTCGACAACCATAAAATCTCTGCCTCATCCATTGGCACATCATCCCGTTTTGCGGCAACCACTAGCGCTGAGCGCGCAATAAAGCCCGCGCGTACCTGACGCTGAGCCACCATCGCCGTTACCAAGTTAACATTATCGACCCGCACCAACCCGGCTAAATACGTGTCGGAAAAACCCGCCTCTTTAAGCGCTGTTAAGGCCGCGCTACCGTAAGGCGCGAGCGTAGGGTTTGCCAGACAAATTTCCCGCGGGCTGAGGGCACTGAGGTCACTGACTGCATTGGGTTGGCCCACTTCAGGCCACCACAACCCTAACTGACCCAGCGCGTACGTTCGCTGGGACCCCGCCACCGCATACCCCTCATCCACGAGTCGCTGAGGCCTGATCCGATCTGCGGCCATCAGCACATCAAATGGGGCACCGTTGATGATCTGACTCGCCAATTTGCCCGTTGAGCCAACAATGATGTCGTAACGATAGTCGGAGCGCGCCTCTAGATGCCGTGCAATGGCCTCTGCGGTGTCGCGAAAATTTGCTGCAACCGCGATTCGTGCTGCCGCCATTGGGCGTTCCGCCGAAATCGCTATACCACTGCCCCCTAACATCCATAGCATGATGACCAGAGCGGCGTTGATAAAGCGGCTCACACGACTCAACCGCATACGTTTAGCTCGCCACGCTTCACGCTATATCACACCCAATTCATTGAGGCGTTGCCGCAAGTATTGTTCGGCGCTGTAGCGCTCTGACAGCACCACGTCTGGGCGAGGATGTAAAAACAGTGGCAGCGATGCAACGGGGGTTCCAACACGATGAGTGGTTGAGGGCAGGTAACCGCTCGTGGCTTCTTGCAGCATATCGCCAATATTCACGATCAGCTGTCCCGGTTGTTGCGGCACAGACACCCACTCGCCATTGGGCAACTGGAGTTCTAAGCCAGGGCCGTCAGCTGCGGGCAGCAAGGTCAACAAATTAATATCCTCATGGGGCGCCGCTCTGAACACAGGCTGGCCCTCGGGTATCGGCGGATAATGCAACACCCGCAGCATGGTCTGCTGGCTATCTACGATCATGTCGCCTAACGGTTCTGTCAAACCCGCGCTGATTGAGGCAGGCAAGCTGTGTGCGATGTAGCCGAGCAATGTGGCGCCCAGCATCACCGCCGCACTGAAGTGGGCTTCAAGATCAGTGCGGAGTGTTTCAGGACACCGTCCCCAGCAGTAAAACTGAAAATATTCTTTAAAATCTCTATCCCGAAACCCTTTGGCATGCTCTGCCAATTGGAGCGAGAAATAACCATCCTGTCGCTGCGGATCCATGGTGAAAGCCCGGACATCATCACTCGCAAAAAACGCCATCCAATCCCGATAAATGCGCTCAACACGGCGGTTATCCAGAGGGTGATCAACAATCGCAGCAAAACCATATTGCCGCAACGAATCAACGAAGGCGTCGGCAAAGTTTGGCGCGACATACGAGAGTTGAGGTAGCTCAAATGAGTTTGCCATCGTGCCGCTCTACAGGCCGCCCAAGGATAGAAAAAACCCCGCTAACGCAGCGCTCATCAGATTAGACAAACTGGCCGCAATGAGTGCCCGCATACCATATCGAGAAATATCATCTCTGCGGCTTGGTGCAACAGCGCCCAATCCTCCCAGTAAAATGGCGATCGACGATAAATTAGCAAATCCACAGAGCGCAAAAATCACGATCGCTTGAGCGTGAGGCGACAACTGATCGGCGATCTCACTGTATGACACATAAGCCACAAATTCGTTGAGAATAAATTTTTGCCCAATCAGACTGCCCGCCATCTGAGCTTCGTCCCACGGTACCCCCAGCGCCCACGCCAACGGCTGAAGCAAACCGCCTAGTACACGCTCAAGGGTAAGCTGCTCTAACCCCACCAGCGCACCTGCTGCTTCCAACATTCCGTTCAGCATTGCAATAAGGGCAATAAAAGCCAGCAGCATCGCACCAATAGCGCCGACCATCTGCAAGCCGTTCATAGCACCCGTCGCGGCCGCATCAATAAAATTAATATACTGCTCACTTGCCAGCTGTTCACCCCGCTCGGGCTCTGCGGGCTGGTCGGTCTCAGGCTCCATGAGTTTCGCCATCAGCAACCCGCCAGGAGCGGCCATAAAGCTAGCCGCTAATAGATACTCCAAGGGCACCCCAAGCGCGACATAACCTGCCATTACCGAACCAGCAATTGATGCCATCCCGCCGACCATGACCGCAAAGAGCTCTGATCGCGTCATGTTAGGGATATAAGGCCTTGCAACCAGTGGCGCTTCCGCTTGGCCGACAAACACATTGGCTGCCGCCGATAACGACTCTGTGTGGCTGGTGCGAAGCAGCGCGCGCAAGCCGCCACCCATGATCCGAATCAACCACTGCATAATGCGCGCGTGATACAACACGGCAATTAATGAGCTAAAAAAGATCACTACGGGTAGCACGCTAAAGGCGAAAATAAAGCCCAACGAGTCACTGGGGCCCACCAGGCCACCAAACATGAACTCCATGCCAGCACGCGAGTAACTCAAGAGCACTGCGACATAATCCGACGCCGACGCCAGTGCCGCACCACCCCACTCGGTAAACAAACCAACAAAACCAATCGTGACCTGCAAGGCAAAGGCCAGCCCGACCGTTCGTAATTGAATAGCGGCACGATTTGAGGAGAGCCCTACTGCAACAAGCAGCAGGATAGCGACGCCAAACAGGCTAATCATGGTCGAGGTCCCAGCAGAAAGCGCTATTTTACCTCGGCCAACTTGCTGGCGACAGTTAATGCGTGATTTTGTCTCACAGCCCGCGATTTAGCGGGGCTACCTCATTAACAGGGTTACCTCATTAGCGGGGCACATTAGCGTCGAGGCCAATCACTCGGCACGATACAAACTCTGCAGACGCGACGCTGTCGTCAGCCGCGTCTGCAGCACATTGGTCGTTAGTGACCAACGGGGCTGCCATTCAGACAATTTGACTCA
>JAOHHD010000015.1 GCA_028117185.1 Luminiphilus sp. | reverse complement strand
CATCCTGCAAAGCGTGTGACGGGACGCGACTCTGTGAAGATGCTCGCAGTGTCTACGTGGACGATAGAACGCTGCCCAGCATCACCGCTCTGCCGGTCGGTGACGCCCAGGCCTACTTTGATGCACTCGAGTTAGCAGGCCGGCAGGGTGAAATTGCCGAGAAAATTCTGAAGGAGCTCCGCGCTCGCTACCGTTTTCTGGTCGATGTGGGGCTGAACTATTTGACGCTAAACCGCAGCGCCGAAACCCTCTCTGGTGGTGAGGCTCAGCGAATTCGCTTAGCCAGTCAGATTGGCGCGGGGCTGGTAGGCGTAATGTATATCCTCGATGAACCGTCCATCGGGCTCCACCAACGCGATAATGAACGGCTACTCAGCACGCTCATTCACCTCCGCGATCTGGGCAATACGGTGTTAGTGGTCGAGCACGATGAAGAGGCCATCCGTAATGCCGATCATATTATCGATATCGGACCCGGTGCCGGCGTGCACGGCGGAGAGATCGTCGTATCAGGTACCATGAAAGATGTGCTCGCTCACCCTGATTCACTGACTGGCGCGTATTTATCAGGCAAGAAAATGATCGCAGTGCCAGCAAAGCGGCATACTCAAGATCCAAAGCGCCAGATCATCATTGAGGGCGCCCGCGGCAATAATCTCCAAAACGTATTGCTCTCACTACCGCTGGGATTGCTCACCTGTGTGACCGGCGTCTCGGGGTCAGGCAAATCGTCGCTGATCAACGGCACCCTTTATCCGCTCGCTGCCACCGCCTTAAATGGCGCAACGACATTAAAAGCGGCGGCGCATGACCATATTGATGGTCTAGAACAACTCGACAAATGTATCGATATTGACCAGAGCCCCATTGGCCGCACGCCGCGCTCCAACCCGGCCACTTATACAGGCATTTTTACACCCATCCGTGAGCTCTTTGCGGGCACTCAAGAGGCGCGCTCTCGCGGCTATAAACCCGGACGTTTCAGCTTCAATGTGCGCGGCGGCCGTTGCGAAGCCTGCCAAGGCGACGGGGTCACCAAAGTCGAAATGCACTTTCTACCGGATATTTACGTACCCTGCGATGTCTGCAAAGGAAAGCGGTACAACCGCGAGACACTGGAGATTCGCTTCAAAGATTTAAACATCTCAGAAGTCTTAAATCTCACCATTGAAGATGCGTTGGCTTTTTTTGAGGCGGTTCCAGCGATCAATCGTAAGCTGCAGACGCTGATGGACGTCGGCCTGTCATATATCCGACTGGGCCAGGCCGCGACGACCTTGTCCGGCGGAGAAGCCCAGCGGGTGAAGCTTTCGCGAGAACTGTCAAAGCGGGACACCGGTAATACGCTGTATATCCTTGATGAACCCACTACCGGGCTACATTTTGAGGACATCCGACAACTGCTAGAGGTGCTACATCGACTCCGCGATGGCGGCAATACCGTCGTCATCATCGAGCATAATCTCGACGTCATCAAAACGGCTGATTGGCTTATCGATCTTGGCCCTGAGGGAGGGTCAGGTGGCGGGCAGATCATTGCTACCGGGACGCCCGAGGCTGTGGCGCAAAATGAGGCATCTCATACAGGCCGGTTCTTAAAGCCCTTATTACCGGCGTTAAGTGCGCCAAAGCCCCGACAGCGTCGCAGTAAAGAGGCCGCTTAGCGGAGGGCATCATCGCTGGGGCTCATGGTGCCGCTGCGTTCACTAATAGTAGGCTGAGGAGATGCTGCTCACGCTAAGTTAGCCGGCGCCAGGTGCTTGGACGCCGCTGCAGCTCCCACAAACGTTGATTGCGAAGGCAAAAAAAAGCCCAACCTTAGCCGGGCTTTTGCGTTATGCCGTATTCGTTCAGAACTTCCAACCCAAACTCAGACCATAGGTCTGTGGATCTAAAATGAACTGGTTTGTGAACAGTGCCGATACCGACGACGTTAAGTAGTGCCCCGTCACATTATCGTTGTCTTCAATGTTCTTGATCCATGCCTCAGCGTACCAGCTCTCGCCTGACAAACGCGCGCTGGCATTCCACATGGACCAATCGTCAATCGTATTGGAGAGATTGTTAAAGTTAGAAGCGTAGTACTCGTCCTGCCAATAATAATTGGTCGATAACGTCAGATCCATGCTACCCAGCGGCATGTTGTAAGACAGACCCACGTTGTAGTTCAGCTCGGGTGAGCCCGCAATCTGATTACCCTCTAGATTCTGCACATAACCGGGGCAAGGGGTTGGCGGGGCTGCCTCGCATCGGCTGTAATCGGGCGCCGCCACAAAGTTAACGCCATTGACGCTCACCAGACCCTGTGACGCCACGGTGGGATCCGCCGCTAGAGCGGCCGCCGAGGAGGCATTGGGGTTGGCTGTATCCACTGTAAGGAACTCACCGATCTCGGTATCAAGCCAACCACCCGAGAGAGAGAAGATCAAATTCGGGGTGAGTGCCCACAGTAAATCGAGTTCGAGACCGGTGATTTCGGCATCAGAATTTTGATTCAGCGAGGTCACGTTGACAATTTTAGATTGCTGCATGTCTTGATAGTCATAATAAAACCCGGCTGCATTGATTTGCATCGCGCCATCAAGCAGCGTCGCCTTCAAGCCCAGTTCAAAGGAGTCAATAAACTCAGGGTCAAAAAACGCATTATTGGCGTTGCCGCCAAAAGCGGGATCCACCAGCGGCGAGTTATCGCTAATCGGGTTGAAACCGCCCGACTTAAAGCTACTGGAGGCTGTGGCATACATCATGACGTCGTCACTAAAGTCGTAAGTGGCATTTAACTTCCAAGTGAACTCATCCTGCTCGTATTTAGGCTCAAAGTACGCGTTGTTAGGCTGAATCGGTGGCAAGTCAGAAAAGGTGACGTAAATGGTGCGCTGCTTACCTTCTTTTTCCTCTTCTGAATACCGCGCGCCAACCGTCAATCGTAATGCGTCCGTGACATCCCAATAGAGTTCACCGAAAAACGCCTGAGCCTCTAGGGTGTAGACACGCGAGTCATTGTGGTAACCCAGCATGTAGGGGTCGGACTCGGAACGAGGATTACTCGGATCTCCCGATGGCGCAGGGAAAACAGCCGGATTGATCGGCAAAATCAAGCCGGGCAGCGCCAGCCCCGCGGCACGCACGATATACGCGTTGGTATTATCGAAGTCGAGATAAAAGCCGCCGACCAAAAAGTTGAGGGGGCCATCGAAGCTACTCTGAAAGCGCAGCTCATGGGTCCACTGCTCGTTATAGTTGGATGATTCATCGATACCGGCATTTCGGAACCAATACGACGTCGTTTTATCATCAGGGTGCAGCACTGGTACGCCATTGGCTAACGCCTGCAGTCCGGGGTTACCCGCCCACAAGCCAACGCCAGGGATACCGGTGGCCGCGTCAGTAATTAACAACCCGACTGTTTGCGCGGTACCCGCACCGTAAGTCGGCGCCAATGCACCGATAATATCGCCCAGCGCGGCGGCTGGTAGCGCAGGAACCGAGCCCAGCTGCGCCAGAGAGTTCAAAGCGGGCGTCCAATCGGCGTTGGACACGCCTTTTTCATAGTCCTCGGTCGAATTGACCTCGCTCTCGGTATAGCCGCCTGCGTAATACATCTGAATATTGCCAAAATCATGACTGAACTGCAGTTGGATATTGGTCTCTTCGGTGTAATACGTCGGGGTCCAGTCCATATTGACCTGGCGTAACCCATCGGGATTGGTATCGCCGATATAGTCTTCAGCTGGGAAAAACGCAGAGCCGTTCAGCGCATTGAGGCCCAGAGCGGCGTAATTTGCCTGCCCGGTCGCGGCGCCGTACCCGCCCAGGTAACCTTGTGCAATCGCGTTGAGTCCGCTGATACTAGCGATCAACGCGCCGGTAATACCCGCGGCGGAATTGGTAGTTTGGTATTGCGGGGAGCCTGGTAAGCATCCCAACACGCCACTTGGGTCGTACACACACGCCTGCTTCTGAGACCGCACGCGGCTGTCATCTTCCTCAAAATAACTGCCCATCAGACTGATTTCAGTCCGCTCACTGGGCGTCCAGGTCAGCGACAAACGACCTGACCACATATCACGATCATCGATGTCTTCGCCCGTATAGAGGTTGTCGACAAAGCCATCTCGCTGCAGCGTCATGCCCGCGGCTCGCACTGCAAAGGTATCGCTCAGTGGCATGTTGACCATACCGCGCACTTGGGTGTAGCCATAATTGCCCACGGTGCCATCAATCTGGCCCTTAAACGCTGAAGGGTCCGCCTTGGCGGTGATGACATTGACCACGCCACCGGTCGTGTTTCGACCGTAAAGCGTCCCCTGCGGGCCACGCAGCACCTCGACACGCTCAGTGTCAAAGTACTGGGTCTCAAAAATTCGGGTCGAGGTTTGGTAGACACCATTAATGTGAATACCCACGCCACTATCACCGGCTGGGCCAATGGCGCCTGAGCCGATGCCCCGGATGCGGATGTCATTAGCCGTGAAGTTCTGCTTGGTCATCGTCATATTGGGGACTGAGAACTGCAGATTCATCGTGTCGTTAATCAACTGTGAGTCCAGTTGGTCCTGCGTAAAAGCAGAGACCGCGATAGGGGTATCTTGTATCGACGTCTCGATCTTAGTCGCCGTGACAATCACTTCTTCGAGCTGGGCTTGGGTGGCCGACGATACTGCGACTGTCGCGACTAGGGCAGCCGCCGACAGTCCCTTAGGAACCTGATTCATAGCTATAACCTCATTTTTATAATAATCATTATTGTGGTGTCTCGACGCGCAGGCTAAACGCGTCCATTAATGCAACATGGCGTTGCATTAATAACACCACCATACTGCTATCAGGCAATTAAACAATCACTGGTTCACATTATTTGTCGTCCGTTCGGCCCTGCATAAGTGCGAGTTCAGACTCATAAATCAGTTTTAAGGTCTAAAATTGGTCTTTTTAGACGGCAAAAAGGGCTTAAAATCTCTTAATTGCTAAATTTTAAGCAAAAAAAACCCAGCCGAAGCTGGGTTCTTGAGGACCGTGTTCATCAGAACCGCAAGGTTCCGCGGACTCCAAAGACTGCGCCCTCCTCCATGAAGAAGGTATGGCTTCCGGCCAAGACCGGCGTATCAAAGCTTTGCTGGTACGCCACTTCGTCAAAAATGTTGCGTCCGTAGGCCATGATCTCCCAGTTGTCCGCGCTCAAACCAATCCGCGCATTGACCTTGGTGTAAGCATCGATGACGTCGTAAGGATCCGCATCACCGGCCGAATCAAACTCGTCGCGATAGTTAACGTCTACGCCACCAAACCATTCCATGTTGCCCATGGGGAAGCGCACATCAATAAATGCGTTACCGCTCCACTCCGAGGCGTACAGCGTCCGGTACCCAGTTAAATCGTTGCTGGTTGTGCCCGCTGGCGTACCGCAGGCTCTGTCAGCGTCAAGCTGGATCGCATCGCAAGGACCATCTTTAAAGTCGCCGTAAGACGCGTCGAGATAAGCCGCATTGATACCAACACGAATCGCATCCGTCATCTGGAACAGCCAATCGACCTCTAGCCCTTCCACCTCAGACGACGCCGCATTCTTCACTGAAAAACCGACGCCTTTGAAGATTGTGGTTTGGAGGTTATCGTACTCAGAGTAGAACGCCGCCCAGTTCAAACGCATGCGCCCATCCATAAACTCGTGCTTACCGCCGATTTCGATCGAATCGACCGACTCGTCGTCGAACTCAAAGTCCTCATTGGGCACTGTAGAGACATACCCATTAGCCTGAAAACCATTGTCGACAGCAGGTGGGATAGGCGGTACGCCGACCGGCAGATCACCCGGGTTACCATCGTCGGCCGCACTAAAGCCGCCTGATTTGAAGCCCTCGGACCAGTTCACATAGAGCATGCTGCTGTCACTCATATCCCACTGAAGATTCACAGAAGGTGACAGATCGTCAGTCTTTCGAGATCCAGTCCAATACTTGTTATAGCTGTTGAAGTTACTAGCCTGCACAACAGCCAACCAGTTATTGTAGCCAGCGCATTGGCCCTGCGATCCGCCCTCGAGATTACCGGTCATGCCACAAAAGCTGTCTCCCAGTTTTTGATCGCTGACTGCGTCCTTTTCTTCTTCGGTGTACCGAACACCCACCGTAACGCGCAACGCATCAGTCAGGTCATAAGAACCTTGTGCAAACACTGCCCAAGACTCCGTGTCCTGAGTGAAATTGTGGTTCCTGGATACCTGCTCCGCCGCGTAAACGCCGTAACCAGGGATGCCATTCAAAGGGCTGTCAGCCGTTAAAGGGCCTAACAAACTTTGCGGCATCAAAGGCACTGCCTCAGCCGGCAAGCCAGCGCCGAGGGCTGCAAATAACGGGAAAAGTCCGTCAAAGTTGGTATCAATTACGACCTGACCCCGGGCATCAAGTTCGTTTTTATCGACGTAACCACCGACGGTGTAGGAAAAACGGTCGCCAATATCCGACGACCAGCGCAGCTCTTGGCTATATTGCTCGAAGTCGTGTTGATCGGAACGGTCGATGAATTGCAGGGGCAACCAATCAACATCCACGTCATCAAAGTATTCGTAGCCCGCAAAACCCGTGACCGAAGTCAACGTACCGCCGCCTACTTCCCAGGTGAGGCTCAAGGACATATTTTCTAGTTCGTCCTCGCTGCTGTCTGGCCTCAGGCCAATGCCAATGCCGTCGTCTTTGCTCTGCCCGTAGTTATTGTCTTTGTAGGTCGTAAAGTCCTTGCCCGCTATCGTAGGAAAGTCAGGGAAAAAGACATCCATCATGGCGTAAGCGGTGTTCGCAAAGGCGCTACGCTGCGGCACCTGTGCGTTCCGCTCAGCAGGGCTGAGAAAGCGCCAAGTAGCGCTGTTGGAGCCGTCTCGCTCCCGCTCCATGTAGGAGTATTTGAAGTTTGCCGAAAAGACTTCACTGGGTTCCCAAACCAAGGTTACCCGTCCACCAAATTCGTCAATGCCACCCTCGTCCTGCTCTAAAAAGGCGTTATAAACATAGCCATCTGTTTCTCGGCCCCGAAGCGCGATACGAGCGGCAAATGTCTCGCCACCACCTTGAATAAAGCCTTCGGCAATACTGCCGCCGTTCTCTTCGATTGACACGTTGATCTCGCCAGACGTGTCGTCGCCGACTACCGGCGACGCAGTGGTAATGTTGATCGCACCCGCGACCGTATTCTTACCAAAAAGCGTGCCCTGTGGACCGCGCAAAACTTCGATTCGCTCGATGTCCATGAGACCAGAGCGGTATTGGCGGCCTCGACCCAGATAGACACCATCCACATACATACCCACCGATTGCTCAAATCCTCGGTTGTTACCCGAGCCGATGCCGCGCATATAAATATTGGTGTTCACCGACGCATCGGCAATGTGCAAGCTGGGGACAAAATCTGCCAGCGCCGCAAAGTTAAGAATCGTATTGTCTTGAATCTTCTCTCCACTGACGGTGCTGATCGAAATTGGCACATCCTGCAGACTTTCTGCCCGCTTCTGGGCTGTCACAATCACTTCTTCCAATTGAGCCTGTGCGGTTAATGTCATCGGCAAGCAGGCTGCCGCGACAAATTGGTATAACTTATTAGGGGAACGCTTCATCGCTTTACTCTCTCGTATCGTTAGTCTTAAGTAACACTCATAGTGGCGCTTCCAGTGACTGTAACCGCCACTTTTGAAAGACTTCCTTCATCGATTAGTAGCCCCGACGAGACTACTGAGATCGCAACTATTTAGCTGAATAGTGCAGTCGCGAACATAAAAGTGTAACGCGCCTCAGCCATCATGGAAGGAACGCTTGTCGGCAAAAATACCAGCCAAAAAAAAGCCCCGCTTATTGCAAAAAGCAGGGCTATCGCGAACAACTATATTGTCAGCGGATCACTCTTCTGCAGTGGTCTCTGTACCCTCGTCTTCTACTTCAGGCTGCGGGCGGTCCACTAATTCAACATATGCCATTGGGGCTTTGTCGCCCGTGCGATAGCCGCACTTGAGAATGCGGATATAGCCACCAGGGCGCTCTTGATAACGAGGGCCCAGCTCTTCGAATAACTTACCGACTGCGGCTTTTGAGCGAGTGCGATCAAAAGCCAACCGGCGATTCGCCACACTGTCGTTTTTAGCGAGTGTAATAAGCGGCTCAGCATAGCTCCTGAGCTCTTTTGCCTTCGGGACAGTGGTCTTAATCAGTTCGTGCTCCACCAAAGACACCGCCATGTTACGAAACATGGCTTTTCGGTGTGAACTGTTGCGATTTAACTGTCGTCCGCTGTGACGATGTCGCATGGCTCTTTTCCTTACAAATCGTGCCTGACAATCACTGCCAGGCGTTATTAAATATTAGACGCTCAACAGGCGCTCATCATTTTTAAGACTCGCCGGTGGCCACGCCTCAAGACGCATACCCAGCGACAAACCACGGGATGCCAACACGTCCTTAATTTCTGTCAAAGACTTCTTGCCAAGGTTGGGCGTTTTCAACAGCTCCACCTCGGTGCGCTGCACCAAATCGCCGATGTAGTAAATGTTTTCAGCCTTCAAGCAATTCGCTGAACGGACCGTCAACTCGAGGTCATCGACCGGTCTCAGCAAAATAGGATCGACTTCTTCAGCAGCCTCTGTTGCCGCGGCTTGCGCCTCTCCTTCTAGGTCGACAAATACCGCCAGCTGCTGCTGTAGGATCGTTGCCGCACGACGGATCGCTTCTTCTGGGTCCAGCGTACCGTTTGTCTCCAGATCAATGATGAGCTTATCGAGGTCCGTACGCTGTTCGACTCGCGCCGAATCTACCACGTAGCTAATGCGCCGAATTGGCGAGAAAGAAGCATCCAGCGGCAGGCGACCAATAGAGCGGGTCTCCTCTTCTGGATTATCGCGCGCATCCGCAGGCACATAGCCGCGGCCTCGCTCAACCATCAATCGAATCGACAATGCCGACTTAGCGGTAATCTCACAAATGACGTGTTCCGGATTTGAGATCTCAACATCATGGTCTACCTGAATGTCTGCTGCCGTCACGGTGCAAGGACCTTGTGCCGACAACGTCAGCTGTGCAGAGTCCTTACCCGATAAAGACAGTGCGACACCTTTCAAGTTCAAGAGAATTTCAATGACGTCTTCCTGCACGCCTTCGATGGCAGAATACTCATGCTCCACACCATCTATTTCTACTTCAGTGATGGCGCAGCCAGGCATAGAAGACAACAGAATACGACGCAGCGCATTGCCCAGTGTATGGCCGAAGCCACGCTCAAGCGGCTCCAGTGTCACGGTAGCGCGGGTATTGGAAGCCTCATCAACTTTGATGACGCGGGGTGTCAAAAACTCAGTGACCGAACTTTGCATAAAGCACCTTCGATTGCATCAGGGATTGGGGAATAACAGTGTCTCGAAGCCAATTACTTCGAGTACAGCTCCACAATCAGGTTTTCGTTAATTTCGCTGGAAAGATCCTGTCGATCTGGATGTGACTTAAACGTCCCTTCCAACTTATCGACATCGACGTCTACCCAGATGGGTTCGCCGCGTTGCTCTGCAATCGCTAGTGCTGATTGCACACGAAGCTGTTTCTTCGCTTTCTCGCGCACCGAGACGACATCACCCGGCTTCACTTGATAAGACGGGATATTCACTACCACGCCATTCACCAGTATTCCTTTGTGCGAGACCAATTGCCGAGATTCTGATCGAGTGGATCCAAACCCCATGCGATACACCACGTTGTCCAGTCGACTCTCTAACAATGTTAGCAGGTTTTCGCCGGTGGCCCCTTTCAAACGCGCCGCCTCTTTATAGTAATTCCGAAACTGCTTTTCCAGCACACCATAGATTCGACGCACTTTCTGTTTTTCGCGCAACTGAACGCCGTAGTCAGACAAGCGTCCTCGGCGAGCACCATGCTGCCCAGGCGCTGTTTCTGACTTACACTTCTTATCAAAAGCGGCAACACCGCTCTTGAGCTGTAAATCTGTCCCCTCCCTGCGGGAGAGCTTGCACTTCGGTCCAATATATCGAGCCATTTGCTAAGTCCTCTCTGACAGCGCGCTAAACGCGACGCTTCTTGGGTGGGCGACATCCGTTGTGCGGGATGGGCGTCACATCGGTGATATTCGTAATCTTATAACCACAACTATTAAGAGCACGCACCGCTGACTCTCGACCCGGTCCTGGTCCCTTTACTTGGACATCTAAATTTCTCAGTCCGTATTCTTTTGCTGCTTCACCAGCTCGCTCTGCGGCAACCTGTGCGGCAAAGGGCGTTGATTTACGCGAGCCACGGAATCCAGAACCACCAGCGGTGGCCCAACTCAGAGTATTACCCTGCCGGTCCGTAATCGTAATAATGGTGTTGTTAAACGACGCATGGATATGCGCTACACCATCGACCACCTGCTTGGTGATCTTCCGTTTAGTTGTCTTGGCGTTTTTTGCCATCTGTCTTCTCGCTTTAATATCGACGCTACAAACAGTGATGTAGCTCCACCAAAGTCACCGCCCTTAACTACCCGGGCGACTGCCTATTTACCTTCTTATGGGCTTTCGAGGCCCTTTTCTCGTTCTGGCGTTCGTCTTGGTACGCTGGCCACGCAAAGGCAGACCCTTGCGGTGTCGCAAACCACGATTACAACCAAGATCCATCAATCGTTTGATGTTCATAGACACCTCACGACGCAGATCTCCTTCAACATTCATATCGGAAACCAGCGAACGCAGCTGATCTAGCTCACCTTCTGACAACTCGCCGATCTTAGTCGTCTCGGGAATGTTGCTCACTTCGCACAGCTTCTTGGCTTGCGTCCTGCCTATACCAAAAATATGTGTCAAGGAGATCACTGCATGTTTGTGATCTGGAATATTGACCCCGGCGATACGCGCCATCTTTTATCTCCACACCTGTTGAGCGGCACATAAAAAGCTGCACGCAGTCTGCTCGTCCCACTTTGGGGCGCGCATCTTAATGATTTGATCGCTACGCTTCAAGGCTTAGCCCTGGCGTTGCTTGTGACGGGGATCAGAAGAACAAATAACCCTGACCACACCATTCCGTCGCACCACTTTACAGTTACGACACATTTTTTTTACCGAAGCTCGCACTTTCATCGGAAACTCCTAGTTCCTATCTCACCCGACCCGCAGGACTAACACTCCCGAGGTTGGCTTTTTTCATCACGCCCTCGTACTGGTGTGACATTAGATGACTTTGTACCTGGGCCATAAAATCCATGACCACAACGACCACAATCAGCATTGACGTGCCACCCAGATAAAAAGGCACATTGAACATCACAACCAAAAATTGCGGCAGCAGGCACACTAAAGCGATGTAAGCTGAGCCAAACACCGTCAATCTCGTCAGCACACCATCAATGTAATTGGCGGTTTGTTGCCCCGGACGAATACCGGGCACAAATGCGCCAGAGCGCTTTAAGTTGTCGGCCACTTCTTGCGGATTGAACATCAACGCCGTGTAGAAGAAGCAGAAGAAAACGATAAAGCCGGTAAATAGCAAAATATTTAACGGCTGACCGGGACCAATCGCCACTGCCAAATCCTGTAGCCAATCAGCGCTATCGCCGCTACCAAACCACTGTGCGACCGACGCGGGAAATAGCAAAATAGAGCTGGCAAAAATAGCCGGGATAACCCCTGCCATATTCACTTTTAAAGGCAAATGCGACGCTTGCGCCTGCATCATTTTGCGGCCCTGCTGACGCTTGGCGTAGTTCACTGTAATACGACGCTGCCCACGCTCGATGAACACCACAAGATAGATAACAACCGCTGCCAAAACCAAGATGCCCAGCAGGATAAGGATGCTAATTTCACCTTGTCTCGCCTGCTCAAGCGACTGCCCGATAGCGGCGGGTAAACCAGCCACAATGCCGGCAAAAATCAATAGCGAAATACCGTTACCAACTCCGCGCTCAGTAATTTGCTCACCCAACCACATCATGAACACCGCACCGGTAACCAGAGACGCGACTGCAGTCACATAAAAACTGAATCCGGTAACGTAGGTCAGGCCCTGATTAGCCAATCCCACGGTCATGCCAGATCCTTGCACTAACGCCAGCACGACAGTCAGGTAGCGCGTCCACTGAGAAATTTTCCGTCGGCCCGCCTCACCTTCTTTCTTTAGCTGCTCTAGCTGCGGCGTTACCGCCGTCATCAGCTGCATAATAATCGAGGCGGATATGTAAGGCAGAATACCCAACGCCAGAATACTCATGCGCTCCAGTGCACCGCCCGAAAAAACATTCGCAAGGCCCAAAATGGTTCCTTGGTTTTGATCAAATAGCGCCGACAACTGCTCTGGATCGATACCGGGCACAGGGATATGCGTGCCAACGCGGTAAATCAACAGCGCAATCAGCACGAAACGCAGGCGAGCAAAAAGCTCTCCCATGCCGGCTGAATTCATTGTAGGCATGCCATTTGCCATGGATTACGCCTCGACGCTCCCACCAGCTGCTTCAATAGCTGCTCGCGCACCCTTGGTCACAGTCACACCCGATACGGTGACGGCACGCGTAATCTCTCCAGACAAAAATACGCGAACACGCATCACATCATCTTTAATCAAATCAGCTGATTTCAATGCCGCGATATCGATAGTGTCGCCTTCGACTAAGTTGAGTTCGTGCAGTCGTACTTCGGCGGTAGTTCTGCCGATACGAGACGTAAAGCCATACTTCGGCAAACGTTTTTGCAGCGGCATCTGGCCACCCTCAAAACCCGCTTTCACCGTGCCGCCCGAGCGAGACTTGAGTCCTTTATGCCCGCGACCAGCCGTCTTACCGTTTCCAGAGCCGATACCGCGGCCTACACGCTTCGCGGCGCGCTTAGCGCCCGGTGCTGGGCTCAAACTATTCAATCGCATTTCGTCAGACATTGCTCTCGTCCTCCACACGCACGAGGTAGTTGACCTTGTTGATCATGCCCCGCACTGACGGTGTATCTTCCACCTCAACAGTGTGGCCAATACGGCGCAGACCCAGTCCTGCCACACAAGCTTTATGCTTCTGCAACCGGCCATGAATACTGCGAACTTGCGTCACTTTAATCATCGCTTTGCTCATTATGCTTCCCTCGCTACTCAGCTAAGGATTTCTTCTACGCTGAGGCCGCGGCGTGCCGCCACATCCTCAGGAGAAGTCATGTCACGCAGGCCTTTATAAGTCGCCTGAACAACGTTAACGGGGTTGGTAGAGCCGTAGCACTTTGCCAAGACATTGTGCACACCAGCCAACTCTAGAACTGACCGCATCGCACCCCCGGCAATCACACCCGTACCCTCAGAGGCTGGCTGCATATAGACCTTAGAGGCGCCGTGGGCAGCTCTAATGGGATACTGCAACGTGCCGTTGACCAACTGCACTTTGACCATGTTGCGACGCGCTGCTTCCATCGCCTTCTGAATGGCGACTGGCACTTCTCGCGCCTTTCCACGTCCGTAACCAACTCGACCTTTACCGTCTCCCACCACAGTCAGGGCGGTAAAGCTCATGATACGGCCACCCTTCACGGTCTTGGCGACACGGTTAACCTGCACCAATTTCTCTTGAAGGTCGCCTTCAGTGCGCTGCTCACGCTGCTGCTTTTTGTCGTTCATTGCCATCTCTTAAAACTCCAGTCCGCCTTCACGAGCGGCCTCTGCAAGGGCTTTTACCCGGCCGTGATATCGAAATCCTGACCGGTCAAACGCGACCGTGGACACACCCGCCGCCTTCGCTCGTTCAGCGACTAATTTGCCGACTGCACCAGCCGCAGCAACGTTGCCAGTCGCATCCGAACGCAATGCTTTATCCAGCGTCGACGCCTGGGCGAGAACGGTCTTACTGTCACCAGAAATCACCTGCGCATAAATATGGCGAGGTGTGCGGTGAACAGACAGCCGGACAGTCCCTGCAGTGCGCATATGCACTCTGGACTTCTTTGCTCGGCGCAATCGCGCTTGTGTTTTCGTATTCATAGACGGTTCCGATTACTTTTTCTTGGCTTCTTTACGTCGGACGTGCTCGTCCGCGTAACGAATGCCTTTGCCCTTATAAGGCTCTGGCGGACGAAAGCTGCGAATTTCTGCTGCCGCTTGGCCCACAGCCTGTTTGTCGATGCCAGAGATCACGATCTCTGTTTGCGTAGGCGTGTCCGCAGACAACCCATCAGCCAACTGATAGTCAACGGGATGAGACAGGCCAATCGTCAGGTTGACGGACTTACCTGAGGCCTTTGCACGATAACCAACGCCGTTCAGCAACAACCGCTTTTCCCAACCCTCTGAAACGCCCTTCACCATATTGGCGAGTAGCGAACGAGTCGTACCGGCCATGGCGCGGCAGTCGTCGTTATCGTACGTAATCGTTGCAAGGTCTTCGGCGACGCTGACACCAATACCATTAGTCAGCATCAGGTCCAACGAACCCTTTCCACCTTTAACGGAGAGGTTCACGCCTTCAATTTTGATATCGACCCCTTTAGGGACCGCAACGGGGCTATTTGCTACACGAGACATTTTTCAAACGCTCCAATTCTTTATTCAGAAGACGGTGCAGAGGACTTCGCCTCCCACACCGGCAGCACGAGCGGCACGATCCGTCATGACACCTTGTGAGGTGGAGACGATTGCCACTCCCAATCCGCCACGGACGGTGGGCAGCCCATCTTTACCTGAGTACCGGCGCAAAGACGGCTTACTGATTCGGTCTATCTCAGCGATCACCGGCTTGCCCTCGTAATACTTGAGGTCAATATGGAGACGCGGCTTGCCCGAACTCTCGTCATACCGATGCCCTGCAATGTATCCTTCCTGCTCTAGGACCTTTGCCACAGACACTTTCAACTTGGACCCCGGCATATCAACATTCTGCTTGCCTGCCATTTGCGCATTGCGCAAGCGGGTCAACATATCGCTCAACGGATCTTGCATGCTCATTTAAAAGTTCTCCGTTACCAGCTGGACTTAACCAGACCAGGTACATCGCCGCGCATGGCGGCTTCCCGTAGCTTGTTACGACACAAGCCGAATTTTCGATAAACACCGTGCGGGCGCCCTGTCAGCTGGCAGCGTCGCTGCTGGCGAACGGGGCTGGCATTGCGGGGCAGCTTCTGTAATGCGATCTGTGCTTCCCAACGCTCCTCATCGGACGTATTCAAATTGGCGATGGTTTCCTTGAGCTGTGCACGTCTCGCCGCAAACTTCTCAACGGTCCGTGCACGTTTAGCCTCTCGGGCAACCATGGATTTCTTAGCCATATTTCTGATGCCTCAGCTTCTGAAGGGAAAATTGAACGCCGCAAGCAACGCCCTGCCCTGTTCATCGTTTGCCGCAGTGGTGGCAATGGTGATGTCCATGCCACGCAGCTTGTCAATTTGGTCGTAATCAATTTCTGGAAAAATAATCTGTTCTGTCACGCCCATGGCAAAGTTGCCGCGACCGTCAAACTGCTTGGGACTGATGCCTCGGAAGTCACGTACCCGGGGGATTGAGATATTGATGAGACGATCCAAGAACTCGTACATTCTTTCGTCGCGCAATGTCACCTTGCATCCTATCGGCCAGCCATCCCGGATCTTAAAGCCGGCAATCGACTTTCGAGATTTTGTGATCACGGGCTTTTGGCCAGCAATCTTTGCCATATCAGAGACAGCGTGCTCGAGGACTTTCTTATCTCCCACAGCCTCTCCAACACCCATGTTTAAGGTAATTTTGGTAATGCGCGGCACCGCCATCACATTCTTGAGACCCAGTTCTGCTTGCAGCTTGGGCACAATCTCGGTCCGATACATTTCTTTCAGCGCTGTCATGTCTTAAATGCCTCTGTTCAACTGGGTTCAAGCGTCAACTAAGTCGCCAGACGGCCTAAAGACGCGCACTTTCTTGCCGTCTTCAACCCGATACCCCACTCGCTCGCCCTTACCGGACTTGCTATTAAATAACGCCAGGTTAGACGCTCGAATCGGCGCCTCTTGCTCAACGATGCCGCCCGCGACACCAGCCTGAGGGTTTGGCTTGGTGTGCTTTTTAACCATGTTCACACCACTTACGATGACGCGATCACTGTCAAGCAGCCGCCGCACCGTGCCACGCTTACCTTTATCCTTTCCGGCAATCACGATCACATCGTCATCACTTTTGAGCTTCGCCATCGTCTGACCCTCTTAATCCTTGCTCAAATCACTTCTGGCGCGAGTGAAATTATTTTCATGAATTTCTCCCCACGCAGCTCGCGCGTCACTGGCCCAAATATACGAGTACCAATAGGTGCATCCTGAGCATTCAGCAATACCGCCGCATTCTCGTCGAACTTAATCAGCGATCCATCAGGACGGCGCACACCTTTCTTGGTGCGAACAACCACCGCCGTGATCACCTGCCCTTTCTTTACTTTGCCGCGCGGAATCGCTTCCTTAACGGTGACTTTAATGAGGTCACCAACGCGAGCGTAACGACGCTTCGAGCCACCCAACACTTTGATACACATCACCCGACGTGCACCACTGTTGTCAGCCACTTCTAAATACGACTGCGTCTGAATCATTTTCTCTACTCCGCCAACGAGCGCTTATCGCTCGTTCCATTCAGCCACACCTCAAATCTGAGTTGCGGTCTCCACGATCTCTACCAACGCCCAACTCTTACTTTTTGACATCGGGCGCGACTCGGCGACCAATACGGTGTCACCCATACCCGCCTTGTTCTCTTCGTCATGCGCGTGCACTTTTGAAGACCGGGTAATGTACTTTCCATACACCGGATGCTTCACGCGCCGCTCAATTTTCACCGTGATAGTCTTGTCCATCTTGTCGCTGACGACACGTCCCTGAAGGGTTCGTGCTTGATTTTCAGTCGATCCCATTACTGTTCTGCCTTCTGTTGCATCACGGTTTTTACGCGCGCGATATCTCGCTTAGCCTGCTTCAGCAAATGACTTTGGCCCAACTGACCTGTGGCATTAGCCATTCGCAACTTAAATTGCTCCTCGCGAAGCTTCAGCAACTGCTGGTTAAGTTCGTCGACCGACTTATCTCGAAGTTCATTCGCTTTCATCACATCACCGATCGCTTCACAAAGGTGGTCTGCAGAGGCAATTTCGCCGCAGCCAAATCAAATGCTTCACGCGCCAGCTGCTCTGACACGCCCTCAACTTCATACAGCACACGACCCGGCTGGATCTGCGCTACCCAATATTCAACGTTACCCTTGCCCTTACCCTGACGGACTTCCAGTGGCTTACCGGTAATCGGCTTATCTGGGAAAACGCGAATCCAAATTTTCCCCCCTCGCTTAATGTGGCGCGTCATAGCACGACGAGCGGCCTCAATCTGGCGGGCAGTGATACGGCCGCGGCCTGTGGCCTTGAGCGCGTATTCTCCAAAACTCACCTTACTGCCACGCTCCGCCAGACCGCGGTTACGGCCTTTCTGCATCTTGCGGAACTTGGTCCGTTTCGGTTGTAACATCTTCTAATTCCTCAATCAGGTAATCGGCTTCCGGTTTTAAGGCGCTTACGCCTCTTCACCTTCGCCAATCACCTCACCTTTAAAAATCCATACCTTGACGCCAATCACCCCATAAGTGGTGTGCGCCTCATAGGTCGCGTAATCAATGTCAGCACGCAAGGTATGCAACGGCACTCGCCCTTCGCGATACCATTCTGTTCGCGCAATCTCAGCGCCACCCAAACGGCCACCAACCTGCACCTTGATACCCTGGGCACCTTGGCGCATGGCGTTCTGCACAACCCGCTTCATGGCGCGTCGAAACATAACGCGACGCTCGAGCTGCTGCGCCACATTTTGCGCGACCAATCGTGCGTCCAAGTCTGGCTTGCGTATTTCTTCGATGTTGATGTTGACTGGTACACCCATCTTCTCGGAAAGCTCTTTGCGCAGACCGTCAACGTCTTCGCCTTTTTTGCCGATCACAATACCCGGACGTGCGGTGTAAATAGTGATGCGCGCCGTTTGCGCTGGCCGCTCAATTTTGACCCGACTGACCGATGCGGCATCCAACTTCTTAAGGATGTACTCGCGCACCTCGATGTCGTTGATCAAATTCTTCGCGTAGGATTTGCTATCGGCATACCAGACCGAATTATGGTCTTTGACTATACCGAGGCGAATACCCGTTGGATGTACCTTTTGACCCATGCGGTCGTCTCCTTAGCTTTCGCTATCCGCAACCTTGACCGTGATATGGCAGGTGCGTTTAAAAATTCGGTCTCCGCGGCCTTTTGCCCTGGGGCTCAGACGCTTCATCGTAAAACCTTCATCGACGTAGATAGTCGACACAGAGAGCTCGTCAACATCTGCGCCTTCATTGTTCTCAGCATTCGCAATGGCAGAGTTCAATACCTTGCGCACTAACGTTGCCGCTTTCTTATTACTGAACTCGAGCAAATCTAGTGCCTCGCCAACTGGCTTGCCACGGACTTGATCTGCGACCAGTCGCGCCTTTTGCGCTGATATTCTCGCCGCACGTAATTTGGCTGCTACTTCCATCTCTCTCTCCACCCAGCCTTAGCGCTTAGCCTTCTTGTCCACAATGTGGCCCTTGAAGGTACGGGTAACGGCAAATTCACCTAGCTTGTGACCGACCATGTCCTCGTTGATCAAAATGGGGACATGTTGCCGACCGTTATGAACTGCAATAGTTAGCCCAACCATATTGGGGGCAACCATAGATCGACGTGACCATGTCTTGATCGGACGACGATCGTTCGCCTCAGCAGCGACTTCCACCTTCTTCATGAGGTGAAGGTCGATAAAGGGACCTTTTTTTAATGAACGAGGCACAGTATTTACTCTCCTGACCGATTACTTCTTGCCACGCCGGCGAACAATCATGCCGTCGGTGCGCTTATTCTTTCGTGTTTTATACCCTTTGGTTGGCACACCCCATGGCGTAACCGGATGACGGCCACCCGAGGTTTTCCCTTCACCACCGCCATGCGGGTGATCAACCGGGTTCATCGCCACACCGCGAACAGTGGGTCGAACACCCCTCCAACGAGCAGCACCCGCCTTACCTAATTTGCGAAGACTGTGCTCTGAGTTAGAGACCTCTCCCAATGTCGCGCGGCAATCGATAGGCACCTTGCGCATTTCACCAGAGCGCAGTCGAATCGTCGCGTACTGTCCCTCACGCGCCACCAACTGCACCGAGGCGCCTGCAGAACGAGCCAACTGAGCGCCTTTTCCCGGCTTCAGTTCAATCGCATGCACAACAGAACCCACGGGGATACTGCGCACCGGCAAACAATTACCCGCTTTTATCGGCGCTGCAGCGCCAGAGTGCAGCACGTCACCTGCTGCCACTCCCTTTGGTGCAATGATGTAGCGACGTTCGCCATCGGCGTACAGCAACAATGCGATATGTGCGGTGCGATTGGGGTCGTATTCTATGCGCTCAACCTTGGCGGCAATGCCGTCCTTGATGCGCTTAAAATCGATCTTGCGGTAGTGCTGCTTGTGCCCACCACCAATATGCCGAGTCGTGATACGCCCAGCATTGTTTCTGCCACCCGTTTTCGATTTCTTCTCAAGAAGCGGCCCATGCGGACGCCCCTTGTGCAGACCCTCTGTCACCACCTTGACCTGGTGGCGACGTCCTGCCGATGTGGGCTTACTTTTAACGACTGCCATGACTTACCACCTCAGCTCATCGACGCAAAGTCAATTTCTTGACCCTGCTCCACCCGCACGTAGGCTTTCTTCCACGACGGGCGCTTGCTCAAACCATATTTATTGCGCTTGGTTTTACCCTTCACACGCAATGTTGTTACGCCGTTGACTGTGACCTTAAACAACTGCTCCACAGACTGACGAATCTCCGCTTTTGTAGCGTCCAGCGCTACGCGGAACACATACTGATTGCTCTGATCAGCAACGATCGCCGACTTCTCTGAGACATGTGGACCCAGCAGGATCTGAAAAACACGCTCCGGATTCATGCCAATGCCTCCTCAAACTTCTTGATCGCACCAACCGTGATCATGACCTTTTCATAAGCAATTAAGCTCACTGGATCAGCGCCCTCAACGTCGCGCACGTCAACCTTGTGCAAATTACGCGAAGCCAAGTAAAGATTTTTGTCGATCCCGTCGGCGACGATCAGCACGTTATCAACGCCATAACCGTTTAAGGCCTCGACCAGGAGCTTCGTCTTGGGCTGCTCTACGTCAAACGTCTCAACGATCATTAATCGATCGGTTCGCGCCAGCTCAGACAAAATCGAGCGCATCGCCGCGCGATACATTTTTCGATTCACCTTTTGCGAGTGATCTTGCGGCTTCGCTGCAAAGGTCACACCACCTGAGCGCCAGATAGGCGAGCGAATGGTGCCTGCTCTTGCCCGACCCGTACCCTTTTGACGCCATGGCTTTTTGCCGCCACCCGCCACTTCTGAACGCGTCTTTTGCGCTCGCGTTCCCTGCCGTGCGTCGGCAAGAAAAGCCGTGACCACTTGATGGACCAACGCCTCGTTATATTCGCGAGCGAAGTTAGTGTCAGAGACCGCAACAGTCCCCCCCACTTCGTTACCCGGCTTGACTACACTTAATTCCACGTCTCGCCCCCGCTACTCAAGACTTGGACGAGCTACTGCCCGCCCCTTTAACTGTCGGACGGATAATCACTTCGCCACCCGGAGCACCTGGCACAGCGCCTTTAATGAGCAGCAAGTTGCGATCCACGTCCACGCGGACCACTTCGAGCCCTTGAGTGGTGACACGCTCAGCACCCATGTGACCCGACATCTTCTTGCCTTTAAACACGCGGCCCGGCGTTTGACACTGACCGATAGAGCCCGGCGCACGATGCGACAGCGAGTTGCCGTGTGTCGCGTCTTGCATACTGAAATTCCAGCGCTTGATAACGCCCTGGAAACCCTTGCCCTTCGAGCGGCCGGCCACGTCTACTATTTGACCCTGCTCAAATCGATCGACCGTCAATTCAGAGCCGACCTCGAAGGCCTCCTCTGAGCCGTCTAAGCGAAACTCCCACAACCCCTCGCCCGCAACAACGCCCGCCTTGGCAAAATGCCCGGCTTCTGGCTTGCTGACTTTCGAGGCCTTGCGGCTGCCCGCGGTGACCTGAATCGCCCGGTACCCATCGGTCTCGAGCTCTTTGATTTGAGTGACACGGTTTGGAGTAATCTCCACTACGGTCACTGGTACTGATGCGCCATCCTCGGTGAAGACTCTCGTCATTCCCGATTTGCGCCCGACTAATCCAATAGTCATGGCATAAACCTCACAGTGTACGGGGCTCAACCCTCTATGGCCGCCCAAAAGTCCCACCACGGGGCTTCTGGACGTTACACACCCGGCAAACGCCGAGCAGGCTAGTTACAACTTGTTACTAACGCTTAACCGAGACTGATTTGGACTTCTACGCCCGCAGCCAGATCAAGCTTCATCAACGCGTCAACAGTCTTCTCTGTTGGCTCGACGATATCGAGGAGACGCTTATGTGTGCGGATCTCATACTGGTCCCTTGCGTCCTTATTGACGTGGGGAGAAACCAAGATGGTGAATTTCTCCTTCTTTGTCGGCAACGGAATGGGACCCCGAACCTGAGCACCAGTGCGGCGGGCCGTTTCCACAATCTCTTGGGTCGACGCGTCAATCAGGCGATGGTCAAAGGCCTTCAGCCGGATTCTGATACGCTGGTTCTGCACACTACCTCTCCTTAAAACAACCGGCGTCCGCTGAGGGACCCCGAAAAAAGAGAGCGAAGTCTACGGAGGAGGCCAAGGGGTGTCAACAGGAAACGGCGCTAATTAAAGGGCTTTCGGCAGGATGGGACTTTTCACACTATTTCGTGGCGCGTCCCACTAGCTTGCACACAGACCATCGTGCATCGGGGGGATCTATGATGATATCGCGCTCCCTTTGTGTCCCCCTTTGCACCCTGCCCAGAAAGCCCGCCATGGCCGCTTTAATGGCACTTTTCGAGACGCCGAGCCGGAGAATACCTGTTTTCAGGCCAACAAATGCCATATGCGATGCGCTCGATAGCCCGACGCCGCGGCAAACGGAGCAACTTAGCCACTAGCACAGCACCAACCGCCTACCGTGCAGTCGCAGACACAAAAAAGCCCGCACTCAGCGGGCTTTTTTGACATTAGCGCTGTTTATTCGAAGATCTTAGCGACGACGCCAGCACCTACCGTTCGACCACCCTCGCGGATCGCAAAACGTAGCCCTTCTTCCATCGCAATCGGCGCAATCAATGTCGCCACAAAGTTAATGCTATCTCCCGGCATCACCATCTCAATGCCTTCCGGCAACTCAACCGCTCCCGTCACATCCGTCGTACGGAAGTAAAACTGCGGTCGATAGCCCTTGAAAAACGGCGTATGGCGGCCACCCTCGTCCTTCGACAGTACATAAACCTCTGCCTCAAACTTAGTGTGCGGCTGAACCGATCCCGGAATCGCCAGAACCTGACCACGCTCCACATCGTCTCGCTTCGTACCACGCAGCAACACACCAACGTTCTCGCCCGCGCGACCTTCGTCTAGCAGCTTGCGGAACATCTCAACGCCCGTGCAGGTCGTCTTCTGGGTCTCTTTGATACCGATAATCTCGATCTCATCACCCACCTTCACAATACCGCGCTCAACACGACCCGTCACAACCGTACCCCGGCCAGAGATCGAGAACACGTCCTCAACCGGCATCAGGAAAGGCTGGTCAATCGCCCGCTCAGGCTCAGGAATGTAAGAATCCAGTGTCTCAACCAGCTCTTTAACCGCCGTTGTACCCAGACCATTGTCGTCCTTGCCTTCCAACGCCATCAGCGCTGAACCACAAATAATCGGCGTGTCATCGCCAGGGAACTCGTAAGTATCCAGCAGCTCGCGGAGCTCCATCTCAACCAGTTCCTTCATCTCGGTGTACTCCTCAGAGTCCACACCGCCGCAGTCTTCTGCCAACAAGTCAGCCTTGTTCAAAAACACTACGATATAAGGTACGCCTACCTGGCGTGACAGCAGAATGTGCTCGCGGGTCTGGGGCATAGGACCATCGGTCGCGCCACATACCAAGATCGCTCCATCCATCTGCGCCGCACCCGTGATCATGTTCTTCACATAATCCGCGTGTCCAGGACAGTCAACGTGCGCGTAGTGTCGGGCTTCCGACTCATACTCAACGTGTGACGTCGCGATCGTAATACCACGCTCTTTCTCTTCCGGCGCATTATCAATACCGTCAAACGCTACCAGCTCGCCGCCCCATACCTCAGAGCACACACGCGTCAGCGCCGCCGTCAGCGTCGTCTTACCGTGGTCTACGTGTCCAATCGTTCCCACATTCACGTGGGGCTTCGAACGCTCAAATGCCTCTTTTGCCATCTTTCTTCACCTCAGTGTGGTTGCAGACGATTAGGACGTCTGGTTTTTGGAAATAATCTCTTTTGCGACGTTATTCGGCGCAGCAGCATATCGGGCGAACTCCATCGTGTACGTCGCTCGACCCTGCGTGGCAGACCGTAAGTCGGTGGCATAACCAAACATCTCGGCCAGTGGCACCTCGGCATTTACGATCTTACCAGCGGCATTCTCGTCCATACCCTGAATCAAACCGCGACGACGGTTTAGGTCACCGACCACGTCACCCATGTTCTCTTCGGGGGTCACGACTTCGACCTGCATCATCGGCTCGAGCAACTCAGCACCGCCGACCTCTGCCAATTTCTTGGTCGCCATGCTCGCGGCGATCTTGAACGCCATCTCATTCGAGTCAACATCGTGGAACGAACCGTCATACAGCGTGGCTTTCAAACCCAGTAATGGATAACCCGCTAGCACGCCATTTTTCATTTGTTCTTCGATACCCTTGTTGACCGCGGGTATGTACTCCCTCGGTACGATACCGCCAACAATATCGTTCACAAACTCAAGGCCCTCAGCGTTCTCGTCTTCTGCTGGCTCAAACTTGACCCAGACGTGACCGTACTGGCCTCGACCACCGGACTGACGAACAAACTTGCCCTCAACCTCGGTCGTAGTGGTGATGCGCTCTCGATAAGCCACTTGCGGCTTACCAATGTTTGCTTCAACGCTGAACTCACGGCGCATGCGATCCACCAGAATATCGAGGTGCAACTCGCCCATACCGGAAATAATGGTTTGTCCGGTTTCTTCGTCCGTTTTAACGCGGAAAGAAGGGTCCTCTTGCGCCAGCTTGCCCAGCGCCACACCCATTTTCTGCTGGTCAACCTTCGACTTAGGCTCTACCGCTACTGAGATCACCGGCTCTGGAAATTCCATTCGCTCGAGAATGACCACATTATCGCCATCGCAGAGCGTGTCTCCCGTGGTCACGTCTTTCAGACCAATCGCGGCAGCAATATCACCCGCCAATACTTCTTTAATTTCTTCACGGCTGTTGGCGTGCATTTGCACCATCCGACCCACACGCTCTTTCTTCTGCTTAACCGCGTTATAAATACCAGTTCCTGATTCTAGGGTGCCTGAATACACTCGGAAGAACGTCAACGTGCCCACAAAGGGGTCTGTGGCGATCTTAAACGCCAACGCCGAGAAGGGTGCAGTGTCATCAGCAGGTCGCTCAACGACGGTCTCACCGTCTTCTAGCGTGCCTTCAATGGCCTTTACTTCGGTCGGCGAGGGCAGGTACTCAATAACGGCATCTAGTACAGCCTGCACCCCTTTATTCTTAAAGGCTGACCCACCCATGATCGGCACAATTTCATTTGCCAGCGTGCGAATACGAAGACCTTGCTTGATTTCTTCCTCAGACAATTCACCATCATCAAGGTACTTAGTCATGAGCTCTTCGGTGGCTTCCGCGGCGGCTTCGACCATGTACTCACGCATTTCTGCCGCTTTGTCTGCTAGGTCTTCGGGTATGTCTGCGTACTCGAAGCTCATCCCCATGTCTTCTTCGTTCCAGATAATCGCTTTTTGCTTAATCAGGTCGACGACGCCCTTAAAATCTTCTTCCGCGCCAATCGTCATGTGAATAGGCACCGCATTACAACCGAGGCGGTCACGCAACTGTGCAATAACACTCTCGAAATCAGCACCAGCGCGATCCATTTTGTTCACGAATACCATGCGCGGCACTTCGTACTTATTGGCCTGCCGCCATACCGTCTCGGTCTGAGGTTGAACCCCTGAGGAGCCACATAGCACTACCACCGCGCCGTCTAGTACGCGCAAAGACCGCTCCACCTCAATGGTGAAATCAACGTGCCCTGGCGTGTCGATGATGTTGATACGGTGTTGATCGAATTGCTGCTGCATGCCCTGCCAAAAACAGGTTGTTGCGGCTGAGGTAATCGTAATACCTCGCTCTTGCTCCTGCTCCATCCAGTCCATCGTGGCAGCACCGTCGTGCACCTCACCAATCTTGTGCGACAACCCTGTGTAAAACAGGACCCGCTCAGTGGTGGTGGTTTTACCAGCGTCCACGTGGGCAACAATACCAATGTTGCGATAACGATTGATCGGAGTCTTACGAGCCACAAGAGTGTCCTCAGATTAGGGTTGGGTAGCTGGGTTTTAGAATCTAAAGTGCGAGAAGGCTTTGTTGGCTTCTGCCATGCGATGCACGTCTTCGCGCTTCTTCACAGCATTGCCCTTGGCCTGTGCCGCATCAACAATTTCGCCTGCTAGTCGTTGACGCATAGACTTTTCACCACGGTTTCGTGCGTAATCCACAAGCCATCGCATCGACAGAGCAATGCGGCGAGAGGGTCTGACCTCAACGGGAACTTGATACGTCGCACCACCAACACGGCGAGATTTCACTTCGACCATCGGTGCAATGTTTTCGAGTGCCTCGTCAAAGACTTCTATGGGGTCACGCTTGGTGCGTTCTTCCACAAGATCTAATGCACCGTAAACAATCGATTCAGCAACCGACTTTTTGCCGCTGATCATGACGTGGTTCATAAACTTTGCGAGGGTGGTGTTCCCGAACTTGGGGTCAGGGAGGACTTCACGCTTGGCAACAACGCGTCTTCTTGGCATAACTATTTTCCTATCTCTTCAGGGTTCCCGATCACCATTCACTGCGGATCGGCCTTACTGTCAACACTGTGACATCTAGGTGAGTGCCGTCAGGCACTCGTGTCTTACTTCGGTCGCTTGGTTCCGTACTTTGATCGGCCTTTTCGGCGATCGGAGACACCAGAGGTGTCCAAACTGCCGCGCACTGTGTGGTAGCGCACGCCGGGCAGATCCTTGACTCGACCACCACGGATCAGCACAACACTGTGTTCCTGCAAATTATGGCCTTCACCACCAATGTAAGACGACACCTCGAACCCATTAGTCAGACGCACTCGGCAGACCTTTCGCAAAGCCGAATTCGGCTTCTTCGGGGTGGTGGTGTAAACACGCGTACAAACGCCGCGTCGTTGCGGACACGCCTGCAGAGCAGGGACACCGCTCTTGGTGACTTTACGCTTGCGCGGCTTTCGCACAAGTTGGTTAATGGTTGCCATTCAGCATTTGCTCCCAACAATGGTTTCGGGGCCGAGGCCCCGAAAATGAGCGCGCAGTTTATAGACCGCCCTAAGGACGGTCAAGCGCGCCAACGTGTGACTATTCCGCTGCGGCATCCGCCGCTTCGGCCTTCTCCATTTCTTCTGCAAAACTCTCAGAGAATTCTTCAGCAGACATGGACAGCGCCAATTCATCGCCTTCAGACTTACTGCGACGTCTTTCCTCGTGATAAGCCAATCCTGTACCCGCCGGTATCAATCGGCCGACGATCACATTCTCCTTCAAGCCGCGGAGGTAATCGCGCTTACCGGTCACTGCCGCTTCGGTCAGGACACGCGTTGTCTCCTGGAACGAGGCCGCAGAGATAAAGCTCTCTGTCGCCAATGAAGCTTTAGTGATACCCAGCAACTCTCGGGTCGCAGTCGGTGAAATGAGCCCTTCTGCCTCCAGTCGATCGCATTCCTCGAGGAACGCGGTGTGCTCCGCCTGCTCTCCCTTGATGAAGGTCGAATCGCCGGTTGATGCAATCTCTACCTTGCGCAGCATCTGACGAACAATGACTTCGATGTGCTTGTCATTGATCTTGACCCCTTGCAACCGGTAGACCTCCTGAATCTCATTGACGATGTACTCGGCCAATGCGGGGATTCCCTTGAGGCGAAGAATATCGTGTGGGCTCGGTGGTCCTTCTGAGACGACCTCACCTTTCTGAACGGCTTCGCCCTCAAACACAGACAGCTGGCGCCACTTTGGAATCAGCTCTTCGTAGTGATCAGACCCCTCGGACAAGGTTGACGTGTCGGTTGGCGTAATGACCAATCGGCGCTTGCCTTTGGTCTCTTTACCAAAGCTCACTGTTCCAGAGATCTCCGCTAAAATCGCGGGCTCCTTCGGCTTACGTGCCTCAAACAGATCCGCTACGCGTGGCAAACCACCGGTAATGTCGCGCGTTTTGGAACCCTCCTGTGGGATTCGAGCCACAACGTCACCCACGTCGACTTTAACGCCATCCTCCAAGTTCACCATCGCGCCATGGGGCAAGAAATAGTTAGCAGGTACGTTAGTCCCTGCCAAATTGAGCTCCTTGCCTTTGCCATCAACCAGCGTGATCGCAGGACGAATATCTTTGCCCGCCGTCGGTCTCTCAGCCGGATCAATCACCGAGATGCTGGACAGACCCGTGAATTCATCGGTCTGTCGGCGGATCGTCACGCCTTCATCCATTCCGCTGAACTTCACCGTACCGGCCACTTCGGTAATGATCGGGTGGGTGTGGGGATCCCATGTCGCGACAATCTCGCCCGCCGCCACTGCCGCTTCGTCCTTCACCCGAATCGTCGCGCCATAGGGCACTTTGTATCGCTCTCGCTCTCTGCCCACCGCGTCTAATAGCGACAGTTCACCAGAACGCGAGACCGCTACCAAGGAACCATCCGGCTTATCCACGACTTTGATGTTGTGGAGGCGAATGACGCCGTCGTTGTTCACCTGGATATTGTCTTGAGCCGCTTGTCCAGATGCTGCTCCGCCAATGTGGAAGGTACGCATCGTCAGCTGAGTACCCGGCTCACCAATCGATTGAGCTGCGACAACACCAATGGCCTCGCCAAGATTCACCTGATGCCCGCGACCTAAGTCACGGCCGTAGCAGGATGAGCAAATGCCATAACGTGTCTGACAAGTGATAGGAGAGCGAACAATGATCTCCTCGACACCCATCTGATCCACTTTTGCGGTCATGATTTCATCCATCATCGTGCCCGCTGCGAGCAAGACCTCACCGGTTGTCACATCGACCACATCCTTCGCCACGATTCGGCCAAGCACCCGCTCCGATAATGATTCGATGATGTCACCACCGTCGATGACCGACGATGTCACGAGCCCTCCGTCGGTACCACAATCCTGCTCAGTCACCACCACGTCTTGCGCAACATCAACTAAGCGACGGGTTAAATAACCCGAATTAGCCGTTTTTAATGCGGTATCCGCAAGACCTTTACGAGCGCCGTGGGTCGAAATAAAGTACTGCAGTACGTTCAGACCCTCACGGAAGTTAGCCGTAATGGGCGTCTCGATGATCGAGCCATCTGGCTTCGCCATTAGGCCGCGCATACCGGCCAACTGGCGAATCTGAGCGGGGGATCCCCGCGCGCCAGAGTCGGCATACATATACACCGAGTTGAAGGAGTCCTGCTCTTCATCGTCACCGTCGCGATTGGTCACGGTCTCTTTAGAGAGACCCGACATCATCGCTTTCGACACCTGATCATTGGTTCGTGACCAGATATCAATCACTTTGTTGTACTTCTCACCCTGCGTCACCAGACCGGCGCGGTACTGCTGTTCGATTTCAGCTACCTCACCGTCCGCCTTATCAACGAGCGCAGCTTTCTCATCTGGGATCACAAAGTCATTGACACCAATCGAGGCACCTGAGCGCGTCGAGTACTCATAACCGGTGTACATCAGCTGATCCGCGAAGATAACCGTTTGCTTGAGACCGACCGCGCGGTAGCACTGGTTAATCACCCGCGAGATCGCCTTCTTCACCATCGGCTGGTTGATCTGATCGTAAGACAAGCCTTCGGGCACAATATCCCACAGCAAGGCGCGTCCCACCGTCGTTTCAACAATACGCGTTTGCTCCCGGGTTTCTTCACCCAGGTTCATCAGCACCTCATGGATACGGACACTGACGCGAGCCTGCAGATCGACCTGACCGCTACCGAAAGCGCGCTGCACCTCGTCGGTATCAGCAAACGTCATCCCCTCGCCCTTGGCGTTCACACGCTCTCGGGTCATGTAATACAAGCCCAAGACCACGTCTTGAGACGGCACAATGATGGGATCGCCCGACGCCGGTGACAAAATGTTGTTCGTCGACATCATCAGCGCTCGTGCTTCCAGCTGCGCCTCTATCGTCAACGGCACGTGCACTGCCATCTGATCGCCATCGAAATCCGCGTTGTAGGCAGCGCAGACCAGTGGATGCAGCTGGATAGCCTTACCTTCAATGAGAACTGGCTCAAAGGCCTGAATGCCTAAGCGGTGCAAAGTAGGCGCCCGGTTCAATAAGACCGGATGCTCTCTGATCACCTCGGCGAGAATATCCCATACCTCTGACGGCTCACGCTCCACCATTTTCTTGGCGGCTTTAATCGTGCTGGCCAGACCTCGCAACTCCAACTTGCCAAAGATAAACGGCTTGAACAACTCGAGGGCCATCTTTTTGGGCAAACCGCACTGGTGCAACTTGAGCGTAGGGCCGGTCACGATCACAGATCGACCTGAGTAATCCACGCGCTTGCCTAGCAAGTTCTGGCGGAAGCGACCTTGCTTTCCTTTGATCATGTCGGCGAGCGATTTTAGGGGGCGCTTGTTGGACCCTGTGATAGCGCGGCCACGTCGGCCATTATCCAGCAACGCGTCAACCGACTCCTGCAACATGCGCTTCTCATTGCGCACGATAATGTCAGGGGCGTTCAAATCAAGCAGGCGCTTAAGACGATTATTACGGTTAATGACCCGGCGATATAAGTCGTTCAGATCCGAGGTCGCAAAACGGCCACCATCCAGCGGTACCAACGGCCGCAAATCGGGCGGTAACACGGGTAACGCATTCAAAATCATCCACTCTGGCTTGTTGCCAGACTTGTCAAAAGCCTCCATCAGCTTCAGACGCTTTGACAGCTTTTTGATCTTCGTCTCTGAGTTTGTCTGGGGGATTTCCTCGCGAAGATGTTCAATCTCGACCTTCAGATTGATCTCCATCATGAGATCCTGAATCGCCTCAGCACCCATTTTGGCGGTGAACTCATCACCGAATTCTTCCATCGCTTCGTAGTACTGCTCGTCGTTGAGGAGCTGTCCATGTTCGAGGGCAGAGAGGCCTGGATCGGTGACCACATAGGCTTCAAAGTACAAGATGCGCTCGATATCACGAAGCGTCATATCCAATAACAAACCAATCCTGGAAGGGAGTGATTTCAGGAACCAAATGTGTGCCACCGGACTGGCTAATTCAATATGCCCCATCCGCTCACGGCGAACCTTAGCCAAGGCCACCTCAACACCGCACTTTTCACAAATAACACCGCGGTGCTTGAGTCGCTTGTATTTGCCACACAGGCACTCGTAATCTTTTACTGGGCCAAAAATCTTGGCGCAGAAAAGACCATCGCGCTCTGGCTTAAAGGTACGATAGTTAATGGTCTCAGGCTTTTTGACCTCGCCAAAAGACCATGATCGAACCATCTCCGGGGACGCCAGTCCGATTCGGATGGCATCGAAGTCTTCATTCTTTTCTCTGCTCAGCAGATTTAATAAATCTTTCACGTCTTATCTCCCCTCAGAAGCCAGATGACTCAGACTCGAGATCGATATCGATACCGAGTGAGCGGATTTCTTTGATCAACACGTTAAAGGACTCGGGCATACCCGGATCCATCTGATGATCCCCATCGACGATGTTTTTGTACATCTTGGTACGGCCAGCAACGTCGTCTGACTTCACCGTCAGCATCTCCTGCAGCGTATAAGCGGCGCCATAAGCTTCCAACGCCCAGACCTCCATCTCGCCAAACCGCTGCCCACCAAACTGTGCTTTTCCGCCCAGCGGCTGTTGCGTGACCAGACTGTAAGAACCTGTCGAGCGCGCATGCATCTTGTCGTCAACCAAGTGGTTGAGTTTCAGCATGTACATGTAGCCCACGGTCACCGGGCGATCAAATTGATCCCCACTTCGACCGTCATAAAGCGTCAGCTGACCGCTATCAGGCAGCTCTGCCATGCGCAGTAACTCTTTGATGGATTCCTCACGAGCACCATCAAAGACTGGCGTTGCCATCGGCACACCGGCCCGCAAGTTCTCGGCCAACGCCAACAACTCATCATCACTCAGCGAAGCAATGTCGGCACTGCGACGCGCGTCGGTGGTGTGGCTGTAGACCTGCTTCAAGAAACTTCGTAGCTGGGTCAACTTGACCTGCTGCTCGAGCATCTCGTCGATCTTCTTGCCCAAGCCACGAGCGGCCATCCCCAAATGGGTCTCCAAAATCTGACCCACGTTCATCCGCGAGGGCACGCCGAGCGGGTTCAGGACAATATCAATCGGCTCACCGTGCTCGTCATAGGGCATGTCCTCTACCGGCATAATGACCGAGATGACACCTTTGTTACCGTGACGGCCCGCCATCTTGTCACCGGGCTGAATGCGCCGCTTCACCGCGAGGTAAACCTTGGCAATCTTTAGTACACCCGGTGCCAGGTCGTCGCCGCTTTGCAGCTTCTGCTTCTTAATCTCGTAACGCTCTTCGAGCTGCTGGTTCTGCTCCTCCAACAATCGTTGGGCCGAGACCAATTGACTATTGAGATCGGCATCAGACAACTTCAGCTTGAACCATTGCTCACGCTCAAGCTCGGCCAACACTGCTTTGGTCAGCTTCGTGCCCTTGCTTAAGCCACCACCCGATACGGTGGCTTGCCCTTCCAACAGGCTAGCCAAACGGGCGAATGTCGCTTCCTCGTAGATCCGATACTCTTCACGAAGATCTTTGCGATAGTCGGCCAATTGCGCCGCTTCGATTTGCTTCGCACGAGGATCTTTCTCCAAGCCATCGCGAGTGAACACCTGCACATCAATCACAGTGCCTTTGTAACTTGACGGCACGCGAAGCGATGTGTCTTTTACGTCTGAGGCTTTTTCACCAAAGATCGCGCGCAACAGTTTTTCTTCTGGCGTCAGCTGAGTCTCACCTTTCGGCGTTACTTTACCCACCAGAATGTCGCCGGCATCCACTTCGGCGCCGATATAGACGATGCCAGACTCATCAAGCTTGCTCAGTGCGCCTTCACCAACATTGGGAATGTCGGCAGTGATTTCCTCTGAACCCAGTTTGGTATCGCGGGCGATACAAGTCAGCTCCTGAATGTGGATCGTCGTGAAACGGTCTTCTTGAACGACTCGCTCAGAGACAAGAATGGAGTCTTCAAAGTTATAACCATTCCAAGGCATGAATGCGATTCGCATGTTCTGCCCAAGAGCCAGCTCACCGAGATCGACCGATGGACCATCCGCCAAAATATCACCGCGCTCGACCGAGTCACCCGTCTGAACAATGGGACGCTGGTTAATGCAGGTATTCTGGTTAGATCGCTTGTACTTAGTGAGGTTATAAATGTCGACAGGAGAATCATCGATGCCGACTTCTTTAGCGTTCACACGCACCACAATGCGACTGGCATCGACTGAGTCGATCACACCGCCGCGCGCCGCCACTTTACACACGCCAGAATCAGAGGCGACATAGCGCTCCATTCCAGTTCCGACTAAGGGCTTGTCAGCCTTCAGTGTCGGTACTGCCTGGCGCTGCATGTTTGAACCCATCAAGGCGCGGTTGGCATCATCGTGCTCGAGAAAGGGAATCAACGCCGCAGCGATCGAGACCACTTGCTTGGGCGATACGTCCATATACTGAACATCTGCCGCAGTTTTCACGGTGAATTCGTTCATGTGGCGCACATTGATCAGGTCTTCCACGAAGCGATTCTTTGCATCGAGTGGAGCGGAAGCCTGTGCGATCACATACTCAGCTTCATTAATCGCGGACAAGTACTCAATTTCATCCGAAACAACGCCCTTAATCACCTTGCGGTAGGGCGACTCCAAAAAGCCGTATTCGTTTGTGCGAGCATACGTCGCGAGCGAATTGATCAATCCGATATTCGGACCCTCAGGTGTTTCAATGGGGCACACGCGACCGTAATGGGTCGGATGCACGTCGCGCACTTCGAAGCCAGCACGCTCTCGGGTCAAACCACCTGGTCCAAGCGCAGAGACACGACGCTTGTGAGTCACCTCAGACAGCGGGTTATTCTGATCCATAAATTGCGACAGCTGACTGGAGCCGAAGAACTCCTTTACCGCCGCTGAAACAGGCTTGGCGTTGATCAAGTCTTGCGGCATGAGGCCTTCGCTCTCAGCCATCGAGAGACGTTCTTTAACGGCGCGCTCTACCCGAACGAGACCCACTCGGAATTGATTTTCAGCCATTTCGCCAATCGATCGAACGCGGCGATTACCCAGATGGTCGATATCATCTACAACACCTTTACCGTTGCGTATGCCGACCAGCGCGCGCATCACGTCAACGATGTCGTCTTTGTCGAGGGTGGCTGAGCCAATCTTATCTTCTCGTCCGAGGCGCCGATTGAACTTCATTCGTCCTACGGTCGACAGATCGTAACGCTCCGGGGAGAAAAATAAATTCTGGAATAAGTTTTCTGCCGACTCTTTAGTCGGCGGTTCGCCGGGGCGCATCATGCGATAGATTTCAACCAGTGCCTCGAGGACACTTCGCGTACCATCTGCCGCCAGCGTATCGGAAATAAAGGGACCACAATCGTACTCGTTGGTATAGAGCGTATCGATGGTCTCTACGCCGTTTTCGCGGAGCTCAGTGAGAAGCGCAGCCGTTATCTCAGCGTTACATTCCGCCAGCACCTCGCCGGTGTTGGTGTCCACGATATTTTTTGACAACCGACGGCCTTCGAGATATTCCTCGGGCACAGACAGCAGCTCTATTTTTGCGTCATCTAACTGACGGATGTGGCGAGCGGTAATGCGTCTGCCACGTTCTACAATCAGCTTCTTGCCCGCCATAATGTCGAAGGCAGCCATGTCACCTTGCAGCCGCTTGGGCACTAGGGTCATGGACGCTGAGTTTTCTTCACCCAGCTGGAAAGTCGTGGTCTCGTAGAAGATCTCGAGGATGCCTTCAGAGTCATAACCCAGCGCGCGTAACAACACGGTCGCAGGTAGCTTACGGCGACGATCGATTCGCACATAAACCATGTCCTTTGGGTCGAATTCAAAATCTAACCACGAGCCACGGTAAGGAATCACACGGGCGCTATACAGGAGCTTGCCTGATGAGTGTGTTTTGCCGCGATCATGATCAAAGAAAACACCGGGAGAGCGATGCAATTGCGAGACGATAACGCGTTCAGTACCGTTGATGACAAACGTACCGTTTTGCGTCATGAGGGGTATCTCCCCCATGTAAACGTCCTGCTCTTTAATGTCTTTGATCGATTTCGACGATGATTCCTTATCGTAAATAATCAGTCGGACCTTTACTCGCAACGCGCAGGCGTAGGTGGTGCCGCGCAATACACATTCGTCGACATCAAAGACAGGCTCGCCCAAAGCGTAATCGACATACTCGAGTGCAGCACTCCCGCTGTAACTCGCGATCGGGAAGACCGACTTGAAAGCGGCATGCAAGCCACTCTCTGCACGATCCTCAAGCGATACGCCGTCTTGGGTAAACTTGCTATAGGAATCCAGTTGGATCGCCAACAAATAAGGGATGTCCATCACCTTGGGCAGCGAACCGAAATCCTTGCGAATGCGTTTCTTTTCCGTATACGAGTAAGCCATCAATACTCCCCTACGATCTGCATTGCCCGACCACAATGCACACCATCAATATTCAAAAACCGGTTACCTAACCGGGAAGAGGGTGGGGGGCATAAAACGCCCCAGCCTGTTACGGTGCTTCAAACAACAAGACCCATTACTTGAGTTCTGCTGCGCCGCCTGCTTCTTCAATCTGCTTCTTGATATCTTCTGCTTCGTCTTTGGTTGCACCCTCTTTGACTGGGCCAGGTGCGCCGTCAACGACCGCTTTCGCTTCCTTCAGACCCAAGCCTGTGACCGAGCGAACAACCTTAATGACGTTAACTTTCTTCTCTCCGCCTGAGGTCAGAATGACATCAAACTCGGTTTGCTCCTCAGCGGCTGCACCACCTGCGTCACCGCCGGCTGCAGGGGCTGCAACGGCTACTGCTGCTGCTGCCGATACGCCAAACTTTTCTTCCATCGCTTCAACTAAAGTTACGATGTCCATTACACTCATCTCGGCGATCGCGTCGAGAATTTCGTCTGTTGAAAGTGCCATGTCTAAATCTCCGTTAAATAATTACAGGGTCAGGTCGGACCGGATTAGGCCGCCTGCTGTTTTTGATCGCGAACCGCCGCCATGACGCGGACCAGCCTGCCTGGAACATCATTCGTTGTGCGTGTGAGCTTCTCGATGGGTGCTTTCATCACACTCATCAGCGTCGCCAGGCCCTGCTCCCTAGTGGGTAGCTTGGCCAACACATCGATTTGATCGGCTCCGAGCAGTTTTCCGCTCACCGACAGTGCCTTTACCTCAAACTTTTCATTGTCAGAGGCAAAATCTTTGAACAATCGTGCTGCGGCGCCTGGATCTTCCATGGAAAATCCAAACAACGAAGGTCCAGTGAGCGTGTCAGTGACACACTCATATTCCGTTCCTTCCAGCGCACGTCTTGCTAGCGTGTTCCGCACCATCCTAAGATCAATACGGTTTTCGCGAGCAGAAGCGCGCAGAGCAGTCATGTCATTCGATGCAACACCGCGCGCGTCGGCAATTACAAGCGAAAGTGCACTGGCGGCTGTCTCGTTGACTTCAGCAACAATTGCTTTCTTCTCTTCGAGTCCTATAGCCACTTGGCTTACTCCTTTTGTGGTTATTCAGGTCGCCGATACCGCTGGCGGCCCCCCTCGGTGATGAACTGCCTCACCATCTGCGTAGGTCATCAGGCCCATGCCTGCCATTAAGGTCCCGATGCGGGACCGCCTACGGTCTTTGACAGCCTTTGGCGTTCAGCGGGGGTAACCCACACTTCCCTGCAAAGACTTCCAAAGCGGGCGAAGCCACTACTGCGCTTCGCCCAGCCCTCTCGATAACACTGAGAGCGCACCGACCCCAGACAACACCTGCCCTAGGCCGGACTAAACACTTAAAATTCGATAGCGTTGTGATCGATACTGACGCCGGGGCCCATCGTGGTCGACAGCGTGACCTTTCGGACGTAGACACCCTTCGCTGAAGCGGGCTTAGACTTCTTCAAGTCTGCTAATACGGCAATTAAGTTGCCTCTGATCTCGTCTGGACCAAAGCTCACTTTGCCGATACCGCCATGAATGATGCCGTTCTTGTCGCTGCGGAATCGCATTTGACCCGCCTTGGCATTCTTGACCGCCAATTCAACGTCGGGGGTCACCGTGCCTGTCTTAGGATTCGGCATCAAACCACGCGGTCCCAATACCTGACCCAGCGTTCCCACCACGCGCATCGCGTCGGGAGAGGCAATCACGACATCAAAGTCCATCATGCCGCCTTTAATCTGCTCAGCGAGATCTTCCATACCAACAAAGTCGGCACCCAGCGCCTTTGCTTTCTCAACGTTATCTCCCTGAGTAAAAACCGCCACTCGCACTTCAGCACCGGTACCATGGGGCAGAGTGGTCGCACCGCGCACACCCTGATCGGATTTGCGCGCATCGATACCCAGATTCACGGCCACTTCGACCGTCTCATTAAATTTTACCGTTCCAAACTCTTTCAGCAGGGCAATGGCCTCATCGAGAGAGTAAGTTTGGTTAGCGTCGACCTTTTCGCGAAAAGCGCGCACACGTTTTGATAACTTAGCCATCAGTTCACACCCTCTGTCTCAATACCCGCAGAACGCGCACTGCCTGCAATGGTGCGCACGGCAGCGTCCATGTCTGAGGCAGTGAGATCCGGCCACTTTTGGCTAGCCACATCTTCGAGCTGTGCCCGAGAAACTTTGCCAACCTTGTCTGTATTGGGGCGCCCGGAACCGCTCTTAATACCTGCAACTTTGCGCAGCAGGACAGAGGCTGGGGGCGTCTTCTTGATAAACGTAAAGGACTTATCACTGTAGACCGTAATCACGACTGGAATCGGCAGACCCGGCTCCATGCCCTGCGTGTCGGCGTTGAAAGCCTTGCAGAACTCCATGATGTTGACCCCTTTCTGACCCAGTGCGGGGCCCACCGGTGGCGAGGGATTAGCCTGACCCGCCGGAATCTGCAGCTTAATATAGCCGTCGATTTTCTTTGCCATGTTCTACTCTCCTGGGTTCCAACGCCGTTGTAGACGCCGCATGACGCGGACCGCTACGCGGGCTCCCCATTTTCGCCACCGAGGCGGCGTTCACTTGAGGGCAAGCTCACGCTTACCCCACCCGATCAGGCTTTTTCGACCTGACCAAACTCTAGTTCTACGGGCGTTGATCGCCCGAAGATCAGCACCGCCACATTTAGGCGACTCTTTTCGTAATTCACATCCTCAACAACCCCATTAAAGTCGTTGAACGGACCGTCGATCACCCGCACCATCTCACCGGGCTCAAAGACCGTCTTAGGCCTAGGCTGATCAACGCCCGCCTCGACGCGCTGGAGAATTACATTGACCTCTGCGTCGGTGATGGGTGAGGGCTTATCGGCCTTGCCACCAATGAACCCCAACACGCGTGGCGTGTCTTTCACCAAGTGCCAACTGTCATCGTCTAATTCCATCTGCACCAGCACGTAACCGGGGAAGAACTTGCGCTCGGTCTTGCGCTTTTGCCCGCCCTTCATCTCGATCACTTCTTCCGTAGGCACAATGATCTCACCAAAGCGATCCTGCATATCGAGCCGCTCAATGCGCTCCTGGATGGCCACCGCTACTTTCTTCTCATACTGAGAATAGGCATGCACTACGTACCACTTTAAAGCCATATCCCTACCCTCAACCAAGAATCAACGACGCGAGCCAGCCCAGCACGCTATCGAGACCCCACAAAATCAGGCCGGTCACAATCACAAAGACAAAAACAATCAATGTCGTTTGCGTGGTCTCCTGACGTGTGGGCCACACGACCTTGCGAATTTCGTTACGTGAGCCTTTGACCAACGTAAAAAAATCACCGCCTTTCTGAGTGAGAGAAGCGCACCAGCCGGACAACAACGCCAACACCAATAGCGCCAAGACCCGGTAAAGGATCGGTTGATCGCCATAATAGCTATTGCCAAAGATGCCGCCGGCGACCAGCACCAGTACGACAGCCCATTTTAGCGAATCAAGCCTGCTTGCTGCGGCCTCACTCATGTCTCTCTCCATTCACCGGCTACGGCCATCGCCGACTACCAGCCTATCTTTACCACCCAGGCGCCGTGCCTAAGGTGGCAGGCCAGGAGGGAATCGAACCCCCAACCTGCGGATTTGGAATCCGCTGCTCTGCCAATTGAGCTACTGGCCTTCCACTCCTGCGAGCCGTCTTAGGGCGGCAGACACCGCGTTTCCAAAGACGACGAAGC
>JAOHHD010000014.1 GCA_028117185.1 Luminiphilus sp. | reverse complement strand
AATCGAGCGCAGATTTGGATCGCCTCAATAATGTTGACCGCCGGCATGGGGCGCATGCTGACCACCATATTCCCGGAAAACGGTCCCGCTGAGGCGCAGGGAATGTTGGTGCGATACATCGGGACGTTGACGCCTTCACTGATGTTGCGAATCTCGATGCCCGCATCGATGAGTGCCTCTTCAAAAGAGAATGAACAGCCAAGCGCAAAGGCGATCCAGTCATCTTTCCAAACGTGTGCAACATCGTCACAGCGCTCTGTAAGTACACCGTCCCGCCAAATTCGATAGCGCGGAAGGTCCGTGCGAATATCGATATCTGTTCCAAGCGCCGACAACGTAACAGAGCCGGGTGCGTCGCTCATTGCGAGCAGCGGGCAGGGGCGAGGGTTGTGCTCACAGAACTCCTGAAAGTAGTGTGCTGAATCGGCGGGCATCATGACGACGTTACACTGAACGTATCCGGGTGCACGCCCTGATGTCGGTTCGACTAGACCTCCTGTGCGGCAGAGACGCCTGATATCGAGCCCCGATTCACAGTCTCTGGTCACTACCATCTCCAGTATGAACTTGTATAGTTACGGGGAATGATAATCCGAAATAGAGGCAGCCATGACGCATTTTTCAACTTATGCCACCGAGACGCCAGATCGAGCGGCTTACATTATGGCCAACTCGGGCGAGACGGTGACTTATGGGCAACTGGATCGTCGTTCCAACCAAATTGCACACCTATTGCGCTCGCAGGGGCTAAAGCCTGGCGATCATATTGCCATGATGCTTAAAAACTGTCCTGAGTTTCTGCAGGTTGCGCAGGCGGCCAACCGTGCCGGGATTATTTTTACGCCCATCAGTACCCACCTTAAGAAAGATGAGACGGCCTATATCATCAATAACTGTCGGGCTAAGGTCTTTATCGCGTCATGTAGTCTGGCTGCCGTAGCATCGGAGGCATCGCGTAGCGCGGCTGGATTAGTGCGGTGTCTCTCTGTAGGGGGCAACATCGAGGGCTTTGATCCACTGGATGCGTTGTTGGATGAGTGCCCAGAAACCGCCATTGAGGACGAGTGTTTGGGTGCGCCCATGTTGTACTCGTCAGGGACGACCGGTAAACCAAAGGGCGTATTTTGGCAGCCTCATTCGGAGAGTATTCAGGCGCCACATCCACTTGCCGGTAGCATTGGTGCCTTTTTTGGTTTCGATAAAGAAACGGTTTACTTGTCGCCTGCGCCGCTCTATCACGCCGCGCCGCTGCACTACAACTTAATGGTCCTTGGCCTCGGGGGAACCTCTGTGATCATGGAGCAGTTTGATCCCGAGCGGTCTTTGGCGCTCATAGAGCAGTATCAGATTACCCACAGTCAGTGGGTGCCTATTATGTTCGTGCGCATGCTCAAATTGCCAGTGGAGAGCCGCTCTGGTTACGACCTCAGCTCTATGAAAGTGGCTATTCATGCGGCAGCGCCATGCCCGATCGACATCAAAGAGCAAATGATTGACTGGTGGGGTCAGGTCATCGTTGAGTATTACGCTGCGAGCGAGTCTATTGGCTTTACCATTATTGATTCTGCTGCGTGGCTCACTCACAAAGGATCAGTCGGTCGGCCTCTATTCGGAGACCCGCGGATTGTCGGCGAGGATGGCGCTGTATTGCCGGTTGGCGAGGTCGGTGAAATTTACTTCGCCGATAGCCGACCGTTTGAATATTTTGATGAGCCCGAAAAGACCCGAGAGGCCTTTAATGACCAAGGCTGGGCAACGACTGGAGACATGGGCTATCTCGATGAGGAGGGGTTTCTCTATCTCACAGACCGGAAAAACTTCACCATCATTACGGGAGGTGTCAATGTTTATCCCGCGGAAATAGAGGGGCTGTTGGTGTCCCACTATAAAGTCGCCGATGCCGCAGTGTTTGGCGTGCCACATCCTGAGTATGGGGAGGTGGTGACAGCAGTTGTCCAGCCGGTCGACTGGGCCGATGCGACGGAGCAAACCGCTGCAGAGTTGACTGAGTGGATGCGGGATCGACTCTCCAGTATCAAGGTACCCAAGACGATTGATTTTTTGGAGCAGCTCCCCAGAATGGATAATGGAAAACTGTACAAGCGACACTTGCTAGAGTCGTATACGGCAGCCTAATCAATCCATCTACGCTTTTTTGTGGCTGTCAAGCTGGCATGCGCGGAAGCTAGGCTCTATGCTAGGCCCTCCGCACAGCGGCAGAGAACGAGGGGAGTGGTACGTGACTGTCAAGACTGAGCTACGCGAACTTGAGCAAGCAATGGATTCTGCTGAGTCTTATCAGGACTGGCAGCTAGCGGCTCAGGCCCACGACGATTTAACGGGCATGTCCGAGTGGCGAGAGGAGGAAGCCTCGAGTCTTTATGACCATGCGCAGATCCGCTATCGCTTGGACCGTCTCCGCAAATTTCGCAAAAAAAAGGACTGGACAGGCCTTTTGTATTCACTCAACGAGGGAATACACGGCAACATGGGCGGTATGGGCAAAAGTATTTTGTACCGTCGGGCAAAAGCGGGCACTAAAACACTCGTTGAGCAGTACATCACTGAGATCGACGAGACGTTGCGTTTGATCGCAGAGTTGCCTGATGACGTGATCCCGACGCAGCAGAAGCTAGATTTCTTTTATCGCAGTAACGTGTGCTACGGGCGTTCGGCGTTAATGCTTAGTGGTGGAGGCGTGCTCGGATTTTTGCACTTAGGCGTGGTGGGCGAATTGTTACGCCATGGGCTGCTGCCTCGTGTGGTGTCGGGCTCCAGCGCCGGGTCTATTGTGGCGGCTGCATTGGCCGCTTATAGCGATGAAGAAATGAAAGATGCCGACCTGATTGGGCTGATGGAAACTGGGGGCACTGACACCAAGAACTTCATACGACGATGGTTCGCCGGCAAGGGTGGGCGCTTTACTGCTGAAGATACAGCTCAGCTCATCGCCGCTACCATTCCCAATCTTACTTTCGCAGAGGCCTATGCCAAAACCGGCAGGCAAGTCAGTATTACGGTAGCGCCTGCGGAGCCGCATCAGCGCTCCCGATTGCTCAATGCCGTGTCGTCTCCGAATGTCTACCTCCGCTCGGCGGCAATGGCTTCTTGCGCGATACCCGGCGTATTCCCGTCTGTGATGTTAGAGGCGAAGAACGAGCATGGAGAGGCGCAGCCGTATCTGCCGGCGCGACGGTGGGTCGATGGCTCAGTAGCAGACGATTTGCCGGCAAAGAGGCTGTCCCGACTATTTTCCACTAATCACTACATTGTCAGTATGGTCAATCCCATCGCCCGGGCTTTTTTGCCCCGCGACGATAAGGCGAGACCATTGCGACAAGCCGCGACGTCGCTCGGTATGGGCATTGGCCGTGAGATGCTCAATTTTTACCGTGGCGTCGCGAAAAAATATGGCGATAACTGGCCTAAATTCAATATGATGATGCACGGAGTTTATGCACTGCTTGACCAAGAATATTCCGGCGATATTAATATCGTACCCAAGTTTCGTTTTCAGAATCCAATACAACTAATCACGCAACCGAGTAAGCAGGAATTGCGAGCGCTGGTGAGAGAAGGGGAGCGAGCCGCCTACAGTCGTATCGAGTCCATCAGGCAATGCACGCTGATCTCAAGGACCCTCGAGGAAATCCTACACCGCTTCGAGTACGGTGATTTGAGGCCGGCGCCTGGCACCTACCGGCGACCTAAAAGCTCCCGCCGACGCCCGCCACCCACCGCGGTTCAGATGAAGGCGTTAAAAGCTGAGTCGGGTGCTGCTCGGTCTAGGAGCCAAGCCAATCGTAATAAGCAGGGGCAAAGGAGTGGTAACGTCGCCGTCAAGGGTGCCAGCATCGGTCGACGTGGCGCTCTAGCATAAGCGCCCGCCTGAGGCTTGAGGCGTCAATGCACGTCCCTGGGCCACAGTCTTACCCGTCTTGATTGATGTAACCGGCACCGAGGGCGGCGAGCGGTCCGACCATCACCGCGCGGCTATCTGCCTCAGCGCTAGATGCTGTCCCGATTAAAGCGCGCTTTTTAATGCCCTGCAAAATGGCGGCGATTCTAAAGAAGCAAAACGCCATGTAAAACGGCCAGTGGTCGATGCCTGTTCTGCCGGTTCTCTGGCAGTAGGTTTCAATATACGCCTCGTCTGCCGGAATCATTAGAGGCCCACGCTCTACGCCCTCAAGCCCCACAATACCTCCCTGCCTTGGAAACTGCCACGCCATCAACTGATAGGCAAGGTCGGCAAGGGGGTCCCCTAGTGTTGACAGTTCCCAGTCGAGAATGCCGATAATCTTGGGCTCAGTAGGATGGAAAATCATATTGTCTAGTCGATAATCACCGTGCACCAGCGCAACGGTCTCTTCCCCTTCGGGGATATTGTTAGGGAGCCAAGAGATGAGAGCTTCCATCTCGGCGACTGGTTCTGTCTCTGAGGCCCGGTACTGCTTTGTCCAACGTCCGATTTGACGCGCGTAGTAGTTCCCAGGCTTGCCATAATCGCTGAGGCCGACTGCATCGACGTCGACTGAGTGCAGTGCGGCGAGGACGCGATTCATTTCGTCGTAGATGGCGGCGCGATCGGCGTCACTTACCTCTGGCACGGTGGGATCCCAAAAGATACGGCCTTCCAAATGTTCCATGACATAAAACATAGAGCCAATGACGCTCTCGTCCTCGCATAGTGCAACGACTTTAGGTACCGGAACGTCTGTCTTCGCGAGCGCATCGAGCACGCGGAACTCTCGATCTACCGCATGCGCTGACGCGAGTAGCTCTCCTGGCGGTTTGCGGCGCAGGACGTAGTGATGTGCGCCGGCAGTCAGCTTGAAAGTGGGGTTGGACTGTCCGCCCGCGAATTTTTCGGCGGACAACTCGCCATCAAACGAGGGCACTTTGTCTCGCAACCAGGGGTCAAGGGTTTCTAGGTCTAGCTCTTGTGCGCTCATGGGGTTCCTTTTTTGGCGGGACGATAGTGGTGAGTTGGATCGCAGGTGTTGGGATCGCTTCATGGACCTGATCGTGCAATTGACATGATACATGCCAAAATACTGATGTTGTAAACTGGTTGCCGCGAGGTCGTTAGGGTATCTTGCGAAGGCTTAGCAATTCAACTTTAAGAGCACATCACGCTCGGCGCTAAAGGGGGCGCAAAAGGTATGGGGCAGGCTATCGACAATTATCGGAAGGCGGTGGAAATGGTTACCGCACCCGACGCGTTTCTTGAGCTCACTACGATCGAACTAGGCGGGTGCACGCTCAAAGCCTATCGGCACGCGCCGGGCTCACTTCGCGATCTTTGGCAGCTTGGGCAGGGGCATGGCGATAAGGAATACATCGTCTACGGCGATGAGCGTTTGACCTATGCGGAAGCGGGTCAGCTTGTGGCGAATTTCTCTGCTTGGCTCGCATCGCAAGGCATTGGCTCAGGTGACCGGGTCGCTATTGCGATGCGTAACTATCCAGAGTGGATAGTGGCTTATTGGGGAGTGATTGCTGCTGGCGCCGTCGTGGTCGGTATGAATGCTTGGTGGGTTGCTGACGAAATGGCCTACGCGCTGGAGGATTCAGAGCCTCGATTATTAATCGCAGATGACCGTCGACTAGGGGTGTTTGCGCAAATCGCGGACCGTTTTGATCAGATTGAGGTGGTGGCTGTGAGAGACGATGCGCCACCTGTGCCCGCAACGCAGTGGTGCGACGTGGTAAGCGTCGAAGGCGCCCTCGTGACGAGCCCCATCGACCCCGATGACGATGCCTGTATCTTTTATACATCAGGCACCACCGGTCGTCCCAAAGGCGCTCAGTTAACCCACCGAGGCTGCGTGCATAATGTGCTCAACGTGGCGGCAATGGGGCAAATATTTGCTACCGCTCAAGCATTAAATCGAGATCAAATGGTTGCGGCGCCGGTGTCAGCGCCAGCGCCCACATCACTGGTGGCCACGCCGTTATTTCATGTTACGGCGAATAACTGTGTGATGCAGGGTGGAACGATTGGTGGCGGAAAGCTTGTGCTGATGTACAAGTGGGATACCGAAGCGGCCTTAAAGCTGATCGAGCGCGAGGCGGTCAATACGCTCAGCGCGGTGCCTATGATGACACGTGAGCTGCTTGCGCATCCTGATTTTCACGAGTACGACACCTCCAGTTTGAATTCCCTAGGGGGTGGGGGTGCCGCGATGCATCCTGACTTACCGAGTAAGGTCGTCGAGAAGACTGAGCGAGCCAAGCCTGCGCAGGGTTATGGCATGACCGAGGTGTGTGGCATTGCGAGTTATACGACGGGTGACTTATTTGTGGCGCGTCCGGCAAGTTGCGGGCCTTTAGTGCCAACGTTAGAGGGCAAGATTGTCAATGAGGCGGGTGAGTCATTGCCTCATGGAGAGAAGGGTGAGCTCTGCGTTAAGGGCGCTCCGGTAATCAAGGGCTATCTGAATCGTCCGGAGGCAACGTCTGAGACGATTGTTGATGGCTGGTTACATACTGGAGATATTGGCTACTTTGACGAGGACGGTTTTCTCTATCTTGTAGACCGCGCCAAAGACATGATTTTACGCGGCGGTGAGAATATTTACGGCGCGGAGGTAGAGAGCGCGCTATATACCCATCCCGCCGTGCTGGAGGGGGTTGCTTTTGCGGTACCAGATGATCGATTGGGTGAGGAAGTCGGTGTCGCGGTGCGTCTGAAGCCTGCTGCGATTCTAGACGCGCCTGGCTTGCGAGAGCACATGGGAACCCGTCTAGCCGCGTTCAAGGTACCCAAGTATATTTGGTTTTTGGCCGAGCCCTTGCCGAGAAATGCAAACGGCAAGTTTTTGAAGCGCGAGTTACAAGAGGTGCTCGATCCTAACTCCGCTGATTGAGCGTTTTTGTAGCGATAGCAGATTGCGCATTCATTGTTTCCCAGCCACGGCCGTGGCTGGATTTTGACAACCTTTTAGAGTGATAAGGAGCCCAAATGCTCACTAGGCAGTTTACTGAAGAGCAAAAAATGTTCCGAGAGGCGTACCGACGTTTTCTCGCGGAGGAAGTCGTTCCTGAGATGGAGCGCTTTCGAGACCAAGGCATTGTCGATCGGGAGATCTTCAAGGCTGCTGGTGAGAAAGGGTTCTTGATGGTCTGGCCAGAAGAGCGCTTTGGCGGTCTTGATGATTATGACATTCGCTGGGAGCAAGTCATTATTGAGGAGCTTGCCTACGCGCGATGCGGTGACTGGTTTGGTTCCTTGCACAGTAGAATTGTTGCGCCATACATCACTCGGTTTGGTACAGAGGAGCAAATGCAACGCTATATACCCGGCGCCGTGTCGGGGGATATTATTTTAGCCGTGGCGATGACCGAGCCCGATGCGGGTAGTAATTTAGCGGGTATGCGAACGCACGCGACCGAGCAAGACGATCATTGGTTGCTCAATGGCCAGAAGACCTATATTTCTAATGGCATTAACTGTGATCTGGTGGTCGTGGCGGCGAAAACAGATCCACAAAATAATCCGCACGCAATGACTTTGTTCTTAGTGGAGTCCAGCTGGGAGGGATTTGAGCGAGGCCGTAACTTGAAAAAGTTGGGGCTGAAAGCGCAAGATACTGCGGAGTTATTTTTTAACGATGTCAGGGTGCCTAAGTCCAATGTTCTAGGTGAAGCGCATCAGGGCTTCTATTACTTGATGAGCGGACTGGCAGAAGAGCGTTTGTTAGGGGCGATGGGTTATTTGGCGGCCGCACAGTTGTCTTGGGATTTGACGGCGACCTTCGTGCAAGAGCGTGAGGTGTTTGGCAAGCCGCTAGCTGCCATGCAGAACACACAGTTTAAAATGGCGGACCTTCGCGCCGAACTGGACATTGCACAGTGCTACGTCGATCAAGCGGCGCTGGCTTTCAATGAAGGCACCCTCAGCGCTGAGGATGCTGCGATGGCGAAACTGAAGACCTCTGAGCTACAGCAGCGCGTAGCGGATGAGGGGCTTCAGCTCCACGGTGGTGCGGGCTTTATGGACGAATACCCTATCAGTCGACAGTCTGCCGACGCGAAGATCGCGACGATCTATGCTGGCAGTTCTGAAATCATGAAGCTGATTATTGGCCGGTATTGTTTGGGTGATCAATACGAGCCCTTTAACCAGCGTAATTTCTGAGGCGGTCAATTTATGGGTACCTTAAGTGGCATCACAATAATCGAGCTTGCAGGTATTGGTCCCGGCCCGATGGGGGGGATGATGTTGGCCGATATGGGTGCCGAGGTCATTCGCATCGAGCGTCCCGGTGCGATGGATCCCAAGCTGGCTGAACCGATCAGCGGCCGCAACAAGAAGTCGGTAATCTTAGATCTCAAGCAACCGGCGGGCCTCGAGGCGCTCATGAAATTGATAGAGCGGGCGGATGCCTTAATCGATCCCTACCGGCCTGGCGTTTGCGAAAAGCTAGGAATTGGCCCCGACGTGTGCCGGGCCAGGAATCCCAAGTTAGTGTTTGCGCGAATGACCGGCTGGGGTCAGCAAGGGGCGCTCGCGCAGGCCGCAGGGCACGATCTGAATTACATAGCGATTACCGGCGCTTTGCACGCGATTGGTCGACGAGGTGAGAGACCGGTGGTGCCACTGAATCTAGTGGGTGACTTTGGCGGCGGCGGTATGCTGTTGGTAACGGGCATTCTGGCCGCGTTACTCGAGACCGCTCGCTCGGGGCAGGGGCAGGTGATCGATGTGGCGATGGTCGATGGCACGGCACAGCTCATGTGGATGATGCAGGGCTTTCAGCAGATGGGAGCTTGGAATGCAGAGGAGCGCGAGTCTAATCTGCTTGATGGTGCGGCGCATTTTTACGATACCTATGAGTGTGCTGACGGGAAGTATGTTGCGGTTGGCGCTATCGAACCGCAGTTTTATGCGGAATTAATGGCCAAGGCAGAGATCACCGATCAGCAATTTGCCGCGCAGCATGACGTGGATAATTGGCCAGAACTCAAGCAAAAGCTGGCGGCGGTTCTGATGACCAAAACGCGAGATGATTGGGACAGCATCATGTCTGGCAGCGACGCGTGTTTTGCGCCGGTATTAACGATGCAGGAGGCGACCGAATATAGCGCTAATATCGAGCGGGCGGTCTATACCCAGGTGGATGAATTAGTCCATCCTTCGCCGGCTCCGCGTTTTGAGCGTACCCCGTCTGCTATACGCCACGGCACTCGAAGTCTAGGAGCAGACACGGCCTCTGTCATGCGAGCGTCGGGATTATCGGACGCTGACGTCGACGCGCTGTTGGTATCCGGCGCTGCAGTAGAAGGCAAATAGCACACGTTATTAACGATTTTTAGGAGCGCACAATGAGTGAATACGAAACCATCCTAGTTGAGCGAGAGGGGCGAGTTGCCCGGGTGTCGTTTAACAGACCGGAAAAATTAAATAGTTTTAATGTGACGCAGCGCCGCGAATTTATCCGGGCTGCACAAGAGGTCAATGCCGACAGAGATGTCTGGGTAGTGGTGCTCACGGGCGCGGGCAGGGCTTTTGGCGCCGGCGCGGATCTGTCTGATACCGAGGAATCTGGGTTTACAGGTGCGGAGGGAGTAGAGGATCAGTTGAACGCAGAGTACAAGCCGGGCGTTTTGGCCATTCACCATGCGCGTAAACCTTGGGTGGCGGCGGTGAATGGTCCGTGTGCCGGGATTTCCTATTCATACGCGATGGCGTGTGACCTCGTGTTGATGGCCGAATCGAGTTACCTCTATCAGCCGTTCATTGGAATCGGTTTGGTCCCCGATGGAGGGGCTACCTGGTTATTGCCGCATCTCGTCGGTGCTAAGCGGGCTTATGAACTAATGGCCTTCGGCGAAAAAGTCAGTGCTGAGAAGGCAGTGGAGTGGGGGCTCGCCAATCGTGTGTTGGCCGACGATGATTTCGGTCAGGCGTCAATGGCTTTCGCAAAGACTTTGTCTGAGCGGTCACCGTTAGCGCTGAGATATGCCAAAGAGGCACTGAATTTCTCCGCGACACACAGCCTCGCCGACACGATTTCTAAAGAGGCCGCGTTGCAAAACATTTGCATTGGTAGTGCTGATTCAAAAGAAGCCATCACTGCTTTTTTTGAAAAACGCACGCCTGCTTGGAAAGGAAAGTAAACTGATTGCGCTCGCGCGTAACGGCTTGAAGGGGTCCCCACTATGACAACACTAAAAATAAGATGGCCGCAGCTTGGTCTGTTTCCACTCATTAGGGTGATGGGCGTGTCGATCACCTTGCTGTCGTTATTGGGACTATCCATGCTGACGCACTCACAAGAGCGGCAGTTACTGTGGGGAGATACCCACCTGCATTCCACTTATTCGTCCGATGCTTTTACTAACGGCAATCTGACGGCGACGCCTGATACGGCATACCACTATGCAAAAGGTCGGCCAGTGGTTCATCCCGGCCATAAAGCAAGGGTGCAAATTGGCACGCCGCTCGATTTTTTAGTGGTGTCAGATCATGCCGAGTATTTGGGGGTGATTAGAAGCTTGTATTTGAATCCTATGATTACTGAGGATTTGAGTTGGCGTGAGCGCATTTGGACCCGAATTGTGCAGTATTTATTGCGTGACGCGGTTGATAGCGACTCGGGCCGTGAGCTGTTTACAAAGGTATTACCTAAGCCTGCGGAAAATGCGGTGGAGGCAATGCTGGGCTGGGAGGAAGATAGGGTTAGCGGGTTGGTGCCTCGGCAGCCGACGGTTGAGGTGGACACTTGGAAATTGATTACCGATGCTGCAGACCGCCACAATGATCCGGGTGTTTTTACCGCGCTGATCGGTTGGGAGTACTCTTTGATCCCAGGCGGGGCCAATCTTCACCGAGTAGTGGTGTCAGATGTTAATGCAGAGCAAGCACAAACCTTTGCGCCTTTTGGTTTTGACGATAGCTCTTTCCCCAGCGACCTGTGGGATTGGTTAGAAGAGACCAGCCGCGCTACCGGCGGCGACTTTATTGCGGTACCGCACAACTCTAATATTTCTAAAGGCTCTATGTTTGACGTGCGCGACCTTCGCGGAGAGGCCATTGATCGCGATTACGCTGAGGTGCGTCGCTACTGGGAACCGATTGTTGAGATCACCCAGATCAAGGGCGATTCAGAGACGCACCCGGTGCTGGCGCCCGGAGACGCGTTTGCAGACTTCGAGCGTTACCCGTATTACATTCAGCGTGAGTGGACAGACTATGTTCCGCAGAGGGGCGACTATGTTCGCAGTGCCTTAAAAGTGGGCCTAGAATTGGACGCAAAAATCGGTTTTAACCCCTATCAGTTCGGCGTTATTGGCTCTACCGATGCCCATACGGCATTGCCCTCAGCTGAGGAGGATAATTTTCACGGCAAGATGGCAACCGATTCGGTTCCATCTCGTAAATCCAGTGGGTGGTCTGACAATGCGCGAGGGACGTTTGGCTGGGGTATGAGTGCCTCGGGTCTGGCGGCAGTTTGGGCAACCGACAATACGCGAGAATCCGTTTTGGCCGCTATGCGTCGGCGAGAGGTGTATGCGACCACGGGTCCGAGAATTGCCGTGAGAACGTTTGCAGGTCTGAACCTCGCCGCATCTGCGTTTGACCAAGCGTCTTTTCCAAGCAATATCGCTGCTGACGCTGTGCCGATGGGAGGCGAAATACTGGGGGCTGATTCAGGCGATCAATTTACCCTGATGATCGAGGCATCAGCTGATCCACAAGCCGCGTATCTTGATCGGGTACAGGTGGTTAAGGGATGGCTTGATGAAGCGGGCGAAACACAAGAACAAATCATTGACGTCGCCTGGTCAGGTGGCGATAGCCGACTCAGTGCTGAAGGAGAGCTGTTGCCTGTCGGTTCTTCGGTTGATCTGCAAACTGGGCTGACGGCGAATACAATCGGGGCGTCCAGCTTGCGTGTTGTCTGGCGCGACCCAGGTTTTGACCCGCTCCAGCCGGCTTTTTACTATGTCCGCGTATTACAGATACCGACCGCACGCCACTCGCTACTCGACAAGCTGGCGTTAGGCGGCGACGTAGAAACACGCAGGCCGGATACGATTCAAGAGCGCGCCTATAGTTCCCCGATTTGGTATCAGCCGTCCTCTGAATAATCCAGCAGTCTGTATCGCAGTCTAGACCGCGATACAGACGCGCAAACCTTCCAGCACTGGCTGCGCTTGCGAGAGGGCTTCACAGCAGGCGTCACGATGCTGGGCCATGGCCAACACTTCTTCTTCCCGAATAGCGGGGTTGACGGATTGCAGGTACTGCAACCGATCCCACTCTGCATTGAGTGTTTGTCTAGCGTGCTCAACCGCATGCTCGCGTCGATCGATGACCGTTTTGACCGCGGCTGCATCCAGCACGGGGAACAGCAATTCAAGTGTTGGGCGGAGTTTGCTCAGCGCAGCGGCGCTGGTAGCTGTCGCTACGTTTTGTAGATGCTCCGCGAGGAATGACGACGACAGTCGATCGCCGACTTCTTTGCCTTCGACGGTTAGCAACATTCGCAAGGGTGCTTGGTCGATAAATTGCCCTGTCTCTAAATATCGGGGTGCGAGACATTCAACACGATAGAGTGCCTCTAAGAGCACGGTGCCCGCTGGAACGCCTCGGTGCTTGAAGGTGCCGATACTGGCTTTGCCAATATCACTGCTGAGCAACGTGGCCATAGATTCCATGACGATGGGATGCTCCCATGTCAGGAAGATAACGTCGTCGCGACTCAATGCGGTGTTGCGGTGATAGGTGGCTGTGGCGCCATTCTCGTCCAATCCGGGTAGTTGTCCAGTGACCAAATTTTCAGTGGGTTTGATGACGGTCAGCTGCTCGTCCAGATAATCTTGATCAATACCAACACGATCAAACAGTATTTCGCAAAAAGCGTGCAATGTTTCTGAAGATTCTCGCTCTTCGAGTGAGGCAATAATCGCTGCACCGCGCTGTGTGTCGTGGGAGTTGCGCTCCAGTAGGCGATCACGTCCTTGCTCAGATTCTTGGAGAAGGTCTTGTCGACGCTGACGCGTTGCCTTGATCAGATCCTCGAGCCCACTAGCGTCCTGAATTGCAGCGGCTAAGGGGCCAGCAAACTCCGAATATAACTGGTGACCCACGGAGCAAGTGGCATTGAAGGCGTTCAGGCCTTCATCGAGCCATCTGTAAACCACCTCCTGCCCGGTATGCTTCAGAATAGGGAGGTGTAAATAGATATCGCTGCCCTGGCCGATGCGATCGAGTCGCCCAATACGTTGCTCTAGTAAGTCGGGATGCTTTGGTAAATCAAAACAGATGAGGTGTTTGGCGAACTGAAAGTTTCGCCCCTCACTGCCAATTTCAGAGCAGATAAGCGCCTGGGCGCCGCCTGATTCTTCGGCAAAATAGGCTGCGGCTCGATCACGTTCAACCAGGCTGAGGTCTTCATGAAATGCGGCGCATCGGACGCCAGCCTTTAAGTGAAGATGATGTTCAAGGCCCATGGCCGTGTGCTTGTCGGCACAAATCACAAGTACTTTATGGGGTCGGAGTTGCTTCAGCTGTTCTTGAAGCCAAGCGACCCGCGGGTCCTCTTCAATCCACTGTGCCTCAGGGTAGAGCGTCTCTGGATGGAGCTGGTTCGCATCGGTGACATAGCGCTCAGGTACTGACAGGAGATAACACTGATGATGCCGACTGGGGAAGCCAGAAATGCCTTGGCGTGTATTGCGATACAGCACTCGGCCAGTGCCGTAGCGATCTAACATTTGTTGAATCTGCTCAGCTGGTTCGGCATCAGTGTCGATGTCGGCTGGTAGATCGCAGGGCAGACCCTGTTCGAGTTTTTCGATCGCTTGGTTCCAGGCAGCAAATTGCGTTTGCTCTCGTTCGAACTGCTGAAAATGATTGAACCTTGCCGGGTCGATAAGTTGTAGCCGTTCGAAATGGCTTTCAAGGCCGGCCTGCTCGGGCGTTGCGGTCAATAGCAGTAGCCCTCGAGTCTGCTGTGAGAGTGCGTGTATAAACTCGCCCAGGTTGGAGCGAGGATGACTGAGGCCGGTGATGTGGTGGGCCTCATCAATCACTACCATGTCCCATTCAACTTGCCGAACACATTCCTGAAGCGTTGGGTCAGATTCAAAAAGATTGATCGGAGATAGTACCAGTGGTGATTCAGAGAATTCCTCACTGGGATCAGTGTCCTCGAGTCTTGCGGCATTCAATAATGAGAAGGACAAGTGGAAGCGCCTTTGCATCTCAATGAGCCATTGATGAGTCAACGTTTCGGGTGTGAGAATGAGCACGCGCTGTGCGCGCTGACGCAGGAGTTGCTGGCTGACAATGAGGCCGGCTTCAATCGTCTTACCCAACCCGACTTCATCAGCCAGTAGGACTCTCGGTGCAAATCGGGCGCCAACTGTGGCGGCCACGTAGAGTTGGTGAGAGAGGAGGGTGGTGCGAGCGCCCAATAAGCCGCGCAGACCGAATCCATCAGCCGAGGCGCTATGTTCTAGCGTCGTTTGCCGTAAGCCAAAGTCGGCCGGCTTGCCCAGCTGACTGTTGAGGAGTCGCTCGACCGGTGTGTTGAGTTCGATATGGGCATCAAGCTCAGCTTCATTAACTTGGCAGAGCGCACCCTGTTCATCCTCCGCGGCGTAAACCATGACGCCTGCATGCTGTTCTGCGGTCACTACGATCAGCGAGGTGCCGTCCATGCGAATCAATTGATCGCCGGTTTTTAGGAGCAGTCGTGTCAATGGTGCGCGGTCAGTGGCGTAGACGCGCTCCTCTTCAACAGCAGGAAAGTGCAGTGTGACGCGGCGGGTATCTGCATTCGTGACAATGCCTAGGCCAAGAGTGCTATCGGCATGACTAACCCATCGTTGTCCGGGAATAAAAATGTCGGTCATCGTCTAAAAAAACAGCTGGTAACTGTTGCGTCTTGCGTGTTCAAGAAACACTTCGGTATCGAGGTTTTTGATGCTAGCTAACGTTTCAGCAATAAAGGGCAAATAGCGTGGTTCATTGGGTTGTCCGCGATAGGGCACGGGGGTGAGATAAGGGGCATCGGTTTCTAGGACGATGCGGTCGGTGGGCGTTGCATCAGCGACGGCACGGACATTATCGGCATTGCGAAAGGTGATAATGCCGTTGAATCCCAGCATGAATCCCTCATCTAGGCAGAATTCGGCGAGTGATAGTGAGCTCGTGAAGCTATGGATAACCCCCTTATGACTCAGTGTCTGGCTATGGTTCGCCAAGATGGCACGGGTGTCCTCATCCGCTTCGCGGGTGTGGATGACCACGGGCAAGGCGACCTCTGACGCAATGTTTAGCTGCGCGTCAAACGCCGCCGCCTGGGCGCGGCGATCGGCGTGATCATAGTGATAGTCGAGGCCAATTTCGCCAATCGCCACGACCTTTGTGTTGCCACAGCCCTCTCTGACGCGCAGGCTGAGCTCATCATTCCAGCTGTCGGTTTCGTGGGGGTGGATACCCTGTGTGCACCAGACTTGATCGTAATTGGCAGCAATCCGCCGCACCGTATCGAGGTTGTCTGCTGACACGGCAATGGTGACAACGCGCTCAATGCCCACATCCGCCGCCGCCTGGAGCGCGTCTTCTAACGCCTCATCAGCGAGATAGTCGAGATGGCAATGGGTTTCAACGATAGGCGTGTCAAACTGCGGTATGGCGCGGCGCGTAGATGAGTTCATTGGGGGCAACACAAGTTATCAAGGTTAATTATCGCACAATTTGTGCCACGCATTGTCAGTCAGTCGATAGCTTATCCGCGATGGACTGTGCGAAACCGCATCGCTTGAACCGTATCAATAATTTCCTGCCAGAGCCATCGATGCATCGGGGAGTGATCGGTTCGCCGATGCGCAATGAGTGAATACTGAACACTAAAGGTCAGGTCAACTGGTAACGTCAGCGCCACAATGTCACGCGTGGCGCCCTCGTTGCGAGCAAGATAGGCGGGGCAGATCAGAAGATAATCAGTTTCTTTGAGAATCTCAAAGGCGGTTAAGAGGTGAGAGGTTTCTAAAATGCCCTTTTCACTCTCAAATAGCCCTCTTGCCAATACCTGTCCTCCAATCAGTTCCTCTCGGTCGGCAACATAGAGCGCAACCTGCGAATACTGGCGGATCAATTCTTTGGTGAGCGTCAGCTGGACTAGGGGGTGATCTTGCCGCACGAATATCGCTAGCGGAGAATCTGCCAAAGGTGAAACGGAAAATTCTGGTGCGTAGTCCTCTCTCTGTATTTGGATAGCGAAGTCGAGTTCTCCGCTCGCCAGCTGATCCAGCTGTCGCTCTGCTCTGGTGATGGTTCGCAGTCGCAGTCTCGGCGCACTTGATTGCAGCCTAGCAGAGAGAGGCGGTAACAGTGTAAAGCCCACATATTCAGAGATTGCCAGCGTAATTTCGCCTTTGTAGGCGGCAGGCAGAAACTCTCCGGCGTCCAGTAGGCCGTCGATTTGTTCCAGCGTGGCCTTTAATTCCGCCGCTAGTCCGAGCGCGCGAGGCGTAGGTTGTACGCCTCTTTTACTGCGGACAAACAGTGGGTCATCAAAGGTCTCCCGCAGCCGTCCCAGCGTTTTTGACATCGCGGGTTGGGTAATAGACAACTTACTGGCGGCTCTTGAGACGCTGCCTTCTTCGAGTAGAATATGTAGTGCTACCAATAGGTTAAGATCGATTTTTGCCAGGCGACTGAGGTTCATTAGGCTCTCTTATAACGTTGGGGACTACGTTGGATCAAAAAAATACATTAGTAGTAATGATACAGCTGATTCATGATTTATCACAGGTTTTATGTAGCGCGCTAAGCTCCCTCCTAGAGCGTGTCGCGACCAGAGTCCGTAAACCTTTTGTCCGCCGATCTCTCGGCGGTTTTTTTTTTCGCTATATTCCCCACCGAATCCCCCAAACTGGTGCGCTTTGAAATACCTGATGTTCCTGATGTTGTTTTTGGGCAACATGACTTTAGCCGACACGCCGGTGCCCTTCGGGCTGTTTGTGCAGTTACTTGATACCACAGACAATCGGATTGAGGAGGTGTCGCCTGATCTGAGCAGGAGGGCGGATCTGGCCGCGGCTGAGGCAATTTTGCGCGAACGTGAGCAAGTCTTGGGGCCTTATCACCCCGCGCTGGCGCCGTTAATGGTAGAGGTTGCGGCCATCGCATCAGCGTTGGGTGACCTGTCTCGCGCGGCGGACTTTTATGATCGAGCGTTGCACAACGTTCGGGTTAACAATGGTCTGTATGGGGATCAGCAATTACCCATTTTGAGGGGCCTGATCGCCCTGTATCTGGAATCTGGTGACCGTGAAGCGCTAGAGGAAAGGGCGGCTTATCAGTTCCGATTGCTCGGGTCAGGATTGCCGCCATTCGAAGAGGGTGAGCTCAAGGCGGCATTAGAATTTTTTGACGTCACCTTAGATGTATTGATGGATGTTGGATGGGGTCCGCGAGGCCGCGAGTTACTGCAGTTTCACGACCGATTTGACGCCATGACTGCGGCGGTATGCCAAGACCCTTCGGTGAGGAGCGAATGGTGCCAACCGTTTACGTTTCGCCTAGCGGGTTTCTATTATGTGCTTGAGTTTAAGTTGGATGTGCTCGTTGACGATCAGCGGTTTGAGTCTGCTTTTTCGGACCCGGAATGGGGTTCGTTAGAGCGAGAGCCACGCCTCGAGGCCCTGCAAAGACGATTAGTGCGTAAAGGGGAGGATGTGTTTGAACGATTGTTGAGTGTCTCGCCTGATCAACATGACGGGCTCTCAGCGCTTGCCGATTGGCTCTGGTTTTATCGGCAAAAGACCCGGGCGATGGCGCTTTATGAGCAGGCTTGCCGGCTACAGCCCGATCGGTTCGAAAAACCTGGAGCGCTCCCAGAATACCCCGCTTTGAAACGGCTTATGGCTTTCATGCCCGGGTCATCTGAGGCTCAGCTGACACTCTCGGTAACGGATCGCGGTGTCGCCAAGAATGTTTTGGTTGCCGTCTCCAATCCTGCCACTGATGACCGTGCCGCCGCCAAGCTTAAACGAGTGCTGCGCGACACCGCTTTTCGGCCTGCTTTGCATGATTGTGTGGAGCCTGTGGCGTTAAGCCCGTTGGCAATGGATGTCGTGTCGACGCAGTGATCAGTCGTTGTGAATCACAAGTAAAGCGCCAGTTGCTTTCACTGATCCCGTGAGCCGCCAGTTCAGTAACTCGCCGCCGTGTTTTTGAATCACTTTTTCGGCCATTCTGTGAAAGGTGGGTCGCTCGGGATCTCCGATCACAATGGTGCCGACACCTGCGTCGATCGCTCGGTCGATCATGGTGCCTACTGGCTTAACGAGTTCGTCCCAGAAGCAAATATCGCCACCGAACAAAATATCAGTTTGCTTGAGGTCTTTCTTCTGCACCTTTTCAAAGCGCTGCACCCAGGGAGTGGTGGAAACCCCATTGAGCGCCGCGACAGCATCGAGATACGGGAATACAGCGGGATCCGCGTCCATCGAGACGACCTCTGAGCCCCATTGCTGCGCACACCAAATCCCAGTGATGCCCCATCCGCAGCCAGCATCAAGTATGGTTTGCCGACGCTTAGGCGTATTTTTTTTGAGGTAATCAATGATGAGGCAGCTCGATTTCCACAGTTTGGTGCCGTGGATGCTGGGTTCGTGACCTGCTCGCTTCACGGCACGGATGCACGCATGACTTGCGTAAGGCATGGCGACACCCCGAAAGCGACGCACATTTTTAGCCCTGACGGCAGCTAGTTGTGATTTTTTTTGACGGGCAGATGCCGCCTTGGTTGGGCGTGCAACAGAGGGTTTCGAGGTTGACATAGGGCTTCTCGCATTCACCGGGAGCGCGAGCTTAACAAACCTACCGACACTAGGGTATCAGCGTTTGGTGACTTCCTCGGCTTGCAAACCTTTAGGGCCATCGACTAGAGCGAACTCCACTTCCTGCCCTTCGTTCAGGCTGCGATAGCCATCGCCTTGAATCGCCCTAAAGTGCACAAAGATATCGTCTGGGCGATCGGCCATGGTAATGAAACCAAAGCCCTTGGCATTGTTGAACCACTTGACGGTTCCCACCTGGCGGTCTGACATAACAATTCCACCGCATTACTATTATTATTGTATGTAGTCTTATCAGGGCTTTAGGCGGAACGCAATACCTCTATTTGCGATCTTTGTCGTTTCAGCGTGGCAATTGATGATGCGGCTTGCTCTTGCTTCTGACGCTCGGCGATCACGACTTCGGCGGGGGCTCGTTCGACAAAGGCCTGATTATTGAGCTTTCCCTCGAGTCGAGACAGCTCAGACTCGTGCTTGGTGATCTCCTTTTCCAGCCGCAACAGCTCCTGCTCGATATCAATGACCCCCGCCATGGGGACTCGAATTTCAAGTTCGCCACAGAGCGCCATGAGGCTGGGAGGAGGCTCCTCATCTGGTGCGAGGGTGCTCAACCGGCTCACTTTTGCCAGTTTAGTGAGATACGCTGCGTTGAGGGTTAAGCGCGCTTTGTCGAGTTCAGATGCGTGGCTCACTAACACAGTCAGCTCAGTTGATGGCGGGATATTGGCTTCTGCACGAATCGTGCGGATCGCAATGATCATTTTTTTCAGCCACTCAATCTCATTTTCTGACTCCTCATCGATTTGCTCCGCGCTGTAACGGGGCCAGGGAGCCAGCATAATACTGTCGCCATGTGCATCGGTATTCGTGCCGGCGAGTGGGCTAACGCTCTGCCAAATCTCTTCGGTCAGATAAGGCATAAAGGGGTGCAGCATACGAAGCGATTGTTCCAGTACTGAGATGAGTGTCTGCCGTGTTCCGAGTGCCGCAATCGCGTTGGTATCTTCGTCCCACAGTACGGGTTTAGAGAGCTCGAGATACCAGTCGCAGAATTCATTCCATACAAAGTCGTATAGCGCTTGCGATGCGAGATCAAATCGATACTGAGCGTAGGCGCTATCGACTGCCCTCAAGGTCGATGCCATTCTGCTTTTGATCCAGCGATCTGCGAGTGAGTCTTCACCTCTTTCAGATAGGAGGTCGTGACCCTCGGCATGACTCAAGACGTATCGGGACGCATTCCAGATCTTGTTACAGAAATTGCGATAGCCTTCGATTCGTCCGATATCGAATTTGATGTCCCTTCCCGTTGAGGCGAGAGAGTAAAACGTATAACGCAGTGCGTCGGTGCCATAGCCCAGAATGCCATCTGGAAATTGTTTACGGGTGGCTTTATCAATCTTAGCGGCTAGTTGCGGCTGCATCAGGTTGGCAGTTCGCTTCGCTACTAGTGCGTCCAGGGATATGCCATCGATCAGATCGATGGGGTCTAATACATTGCCTTTGGATTTAGACATCTTCTGCCCTTCACCGTCGCGCACTAATCCATGGACATAAACAGTGTGAAAGGGCACTTCCTTCATGAAATGTAGCGACATCATGATCATCCGCGCCACCCAAAAGAAAATAATGTCAAAGCCAGTTACCAGTACCGATGCGGGGTGGAACGTTTTGAGATCATCGGTGTTCTCTGGCCAGCCGAGGGTCGAAAATGTCCACAGCGCAGAAGAAAACCAAGTGTCGAGGACGTCTTCATCTTGCCGCAGGATCATGGAGTCAGGCAGTTGATGCTTTTTACGCATCTCGGCTTCAGCATCACCCACATAGACGTTTCCTGCTTCGTCGTACCATGCCGGTATGCGATGCCCCCACCACAGCTGACGACTAATGCACCAGTCTTGAATGTCGCGCATCCAGGAAAAGTAGGTGTTTTCCCATTGCTTGGGCACGAATTGGATTGCCCCCTGTTCGACCGCTTCGATAGCAGGTGCGGCGAGTTTTTTGGCATCGACATACCACTGTGGCGTCAGCCACGGCTCGATGACAGCGCCCGAACGATCACCCCGCGGTACTTTGAGGGTGTGGGGCTCAATTTTATCGAGTAGTCCCAGTGCCTCAAATTCAGCAACCACAGCCTTTCTCGCATCGAAACGATCCATGCCTCTGAATCGTTCGGGTGCGGCATCGTTGATCGCCGCGTTGGCCGTGAGGATATTAATTTTCGGAAGCTGATGACGCTCTCCCATCGCATAATCATTGAAATCGTGTGCCGGTGTGATTTTGACGCAGCCTGAGCCAAATTCAGGGTCGACATAGTCATCTGCAATGATGGGAATAATACGGTCGGTTAGTGGCAGCGCGATGTGGCTGCCGATCAGGTGTCGATAACGTTCGTCATCGGGATGTACTGCAACCGCCGTATCGCCCAGCATGGTCTCCGGGCGAGTAGTTGCCACCACCAGGTGCCCGTCGTGGCCCTGCAGAGGGTATCGCAGGTGCCACAGAGAGCCTGCTTCTTCTTCTTGCACCACCTCCAAATCAGAAATGGCGGTATGAAAGGTGGGGTCCCAGTTGACGAGGCGATGCCCTCTGTAAATGAGCCCCGCCTCAAATAGCGAGATAAAAACACGCTGAACCGCTTTGGAGAGTCCCGGGTCCATCGTAAAGCGCTCACGGCTCCAGTCCGGTGACGTGCCTAATCGCCTTAATTGCTGCGTGATTGCTCCGCCTGATTCCGCTTTCCAATCCCATACTCGGTCAATAAAGGCCTCCCTGCCCAGTGCTTCACGAGAGGACCCCTCTGATTCTAGCTGTCGCTCGACCACCATTTGCGTGGCAATCCCCGCGTGATCGGTACCCACCTGCCAAAGCGTGTTGTGCCCCCGCATCCGCTGATAGCGCACCAATGCGTCCATGATGGCTTGTTGAAAGCCATGCCCCATGTGGAGTGTGCCGGTGACATTGGGGGGAGGGATGGGGATGCAAAAGGCGGGCCCTTCGCCCGTTGGTGCAAAGTAACCATTGGACTCCCAATAGTCATACCAGCGCCCCTCGATATCAGCGGGTGAAAAATTCTTATCCATGGTCACAGCAGTGATGGGCCTCTAATGGTTAGTCAGATCGTTCAGAGATCGTGCTTGGTCAGTGAGTAGCCTCGGTCGCGATAAAACCGCCATGCATTTCGCGACGACGCTAAACACGCTTCATCTGGTGCTACGATCTCGGCAAGACGCGTAAAGCGAGAAAAGTAATCCAGTATCACACCGGTAGTGTTAATCAGCACATCGTTTTGCTCAAGGGGCGGCTCAGACCATCCAATGATAACCGGCTCGTTGCTATCACCGCCCATCAGAGCATGGGGTAGAAAAGTTTCAGGGCGAAATGTCCACAGCGCACCGTCGAAGGTGTGGGCTTGATCTTCATCGCAGACGCTAACGAATATCCGGTGCCCACGTGATAAGGCCTTTTCTGCAATACGGCCTACCGCGTTAACAACCGGTAGGGTGCCATCGCGCGGGAGGACATAAAAATCAACCTGTGTCATGAATGACCGGCACGTTCCCGCAAATAGGCTACCAGTAGCGGGACGGGTCTGCCGGTCGCGCCTTTGGGAGCGCTTCTAAATGCGGTGCCCGCAATATCGAGATGCGCCCATTTGTAGTCTTCCGCGAACTGTGCCAAAAAGCAGGCCGCCGTGATGCTACCAGCGCCGCCAGCACCGATATTGGCTATGTCGGCAAAGGGGCTGTCGAGCTGTCGGTGATACTCGTCCCATATTGGGAATCGCCAACCTCGATCGTGGCTGCGCTCTCCTGCGCTAATCAAACTGTTCGCGAGATGGTCATCATTTGAGAATATGCCAGTTGCCTCGTGTCCGAGCGCAACAATAATAGCGCCGGTTAGCGTGGCAATATCGATCACTTCGATCGGCGAGAAGCGCGCAGCGTAGGTGAGTGCGTCACACAATACGAGCCGTCCCTCGGCATCGGTATTTAACACCTCTATTGTCTTGCCAGACATGCTGGTGACGACATCACCTGGTTTGGTTGCTCGTCCACTGGGCATATTTTCGGCCGCCGCGATCACGCCCACTATGTTGATGGGTAACCCCATTTCTGCAGCCGCGTGTAGCGCACCGAATACCGAGCCTGCGCCGCCCATATCAAACTTCATCTCGTCCATTTTGCCGCCCGGCTTCAGGCTGATACCCCCGGTATCAAAGGTGATGCCTTTACCCACAAGGCAATAAGGGCGAGTCTTTGCAGAGGCGCCCTGATACGTCATGACGATGAGTTGCGAGGGTTGATCGGAGCCGTTACCCACTGAAAGCAAGGAGTGCATACCCAGTGCCGCCATCTTCCGCTCGTCCAGTATGGAGACGGACAGTTTCGTGTGCATTCGCGCTAGCTGACGCGCCTGACCGCTTAGGTATTTTGGCGTACAGATATTGCCCGGGAGGTTCACCAGCTCTCGAGTGAGGTTCGCCCCTTGGCCTGTGGCGCCTCCTATCCGGACAGAGCGCTTGGCTTCAGCAAGGGAGCAAAGGTTACCTGGCGATACGGCGACCCGTTTGAGGACGCGAGCCGGTTTTTTACGCTGGTTGAGCGTGTGTTCATATTGATAGTGTGCCAGCGTGAGCTGCAATCCGATCTGCTCAAGCAAGACATCTGCGTGTCGCACTTTACCTGTCAGGCCATCAGTCCAGATGAGGGCGTCTTTTGCCCGGCTGTTTATGAGTGATTTGGCAAGCGTCTCCGCCATTTTTTTGGCTGAGCTTACAGTGTGGCTGCCGATGTCTCCGCAGCCAATCAGCAACACACGTTGCACTCCAGCGCGGCCGGGGAGCCAGTGGTGGCTGCCTAATGACGACGAAAAGTCGCCGTTTTTCATCGCGGTGGTGACGGTGCCTCCCATCAATTTATCCAGTGCCTTCAGGGGAGGCGACAGCGTCTTTCTATCGGGAACCAACGCCACTAAGGCTTGAGACTTTATCTGGTCGATCTTGTTGGCGGTGCGTGCGGTGATACTCAATGTGGCCATGCTATATCCTAATCGTATTACGCGGGAAGCGAGAGGGCGCTAGTGTATGATGCTCGGGCCCTTAACGAAATAACCATCTATCGGACTTTCAACCCAATATTGAGCCCATGCGGATACTTCGGTACTTAACACGCGATATTTTACTGCACACGGTAGCAGTCAGTTTTGTACTGTTCCTCGTTGTGTTTGCAGGTCGGTTTATCCGATACCTCGCTGAGGCTGCGGTGGGCTCCCTGACTGGTGATGTATTGCTGCCGATTATGCTGTTCAAGTTGCCCGGATTCTTCGAAATGATTCTGCCGCTGGGTCTCTTCATCGGTATTTTACTCAGCTTGGGCCGGCTTTATGCTGAGAGCGAGATGGTGGTGCTCAGGGCTTGTGGTGTTGGCCCGGGTAGACTCGCCGGGTATGTCTTGGTGCCGACCATGGTGGTGGTTGGCGCGGTGGCGTTCTTGTCGTTGTACGCGGCACCTGAGGGCTCCGCGCGTGCCCAAGTGTTATTGGATAACCCGCGATCAGCAGAGGGGCTTCATATCCTCAACGAAGGTCGTTTTCGGAAGCAGCGTGGCGGGCACTACGTCACCTATACCGAGAAAATCGACGAGAATGGGGTGATGCATAACATCTTTGTATTCGAGCGAGAGCCAGGGTCGCAGTCGGATATTTATAACGCTACCTTCGCGCGAGAAGGCGAGATTATCTTTGAGGAATCGACGGGGCGTCGTTATCTGGAGCTGCGGGGTGGGAGTCGATATCAGGGAGAGCCGGGGGTGCTCATGCTCGAAGAGGTAAAATTTGACCTCTATGGCGAGTTGATCCCAGAGTCGCAAGGCAGTCCCCGCCGCACATCTAAAGTTCAGGCTATGGCAACGCAATCACTGTGGCAAAGCAGCGATCCAAAATTACGTGGCGCGTTGTGGTGGCGCGTGTCGTTGCCGCTTATGGTGCCGGCCATCGCCATTATTGCGCTGGCGCTGAGCCGCACAGATGCCCGACGAGGCCGCTATGCAAAGATCGGACCTGCGATGGTCGTCTTACTTTTGTATTTTCTCGGTCTGACTCAGGGCAGAGGGCTGATTGAGTCAGGGCAGGGTCCCAGTGTCATGCTCGCGGTGCACGTGGGGTTTGCAGTTTTATCGCTCGTTTTGCTGCATTGGGAGCGGATCAGTAAGCGCTGGAGCGTGGGTAGTGTCTAAGATTGATCGTTACATCGGCGGGGGCGTGTTAATGGCAACGCTCGGTGTGTTGCTCCTGTTAGTGGGACTCGATGCCTTGACCTCCATCATCGATGAAACCGACGACATAGGCGATGGGTATGGTTTTATTAATATCGTGGTGTACGTGGGTTACACCTTGCCGCGCCGGATTCACGAGTTCGTTCCATTTGCGGCGTTAATTGGAGCACTTATTGCGCTCGGTCGCCTGGCGGCCTCCAGTGAATTGGTGGTGATGCGTGCCGCAGGCGTATCGATCAGCCGTATGGCAGTGACAGTATTGAAGCCGGCACTCGTCGTAGCCGCTTTTGGATTTTCAGTCGGGGAATTTGTTGCGCCGCACTCGGAGCAACTGGCGATGAGCTACCGTGCATTAGCCCAACGCTCCGAGTCTGCGGTCGCTGGTCGGTTTGGCGCGTGGAATCGAGACGGTAATACCTTTATCCATGTCGACGCAGTCCAGAGAGGCGGCGTTGCTTACGGGATTACGTTACTCACTTTTGATGAGGACAGACGCTTAGACACCACGCTGATGGCAGAACGAGCGACCCACGCTGGCGATCACTGGATGTTGGAGCAGGTCAAGCTGACTCGCTTAGAGCCCAGTGGCACAGTGGTAGAGGAGGAAACCTTAAGGCGATGGGATACAGCCATCACGCCTCAGTTACTCACGCTGGATGTAGTCGACCCAGAGACGCTGTCTGTGATGCAGTTGTGGCCTTACGCGCAATATTTGCAGCAGCAAGGCATGGTCTTTACCGATATTAAACTCGCATTTTGGCGCAAGGTGTTGCAGCCCTTCGCCACCTTGGGTCTGGTGCTTGTTGCCATGTCTTTTATTTTTGGTCCCTTACGGGCATACTCGACAACAGCGGGTTCAGCAGCCTCAGCCAGGCACGCTTCATTAAAAGAGTGCGCCGCCTTTGAGCCCTCTTGCTCGCAACCAGGAAACCGCGCAGCCAATTCCTGCCGACGGGATTGACGCCCCTTGGCTAACAGCAGCGTGTCTAGAAGCCAAATCGCACCGCTACCCAATACAACAATCACAAGAATCAGCGGAAAATCGATATTCATCATGCTAGACGCCTTAGGCATACGCCCCAATTGTCACTAAAACGAGTCGTTTATGTATGAAAAAAAATCGCCGGCCTCAATGATCTACCTGGAGTACAGCTAAAAATGCCGATTGGGGTATCTCAACGTTGCCCACTTGCTTCATACGCTTTTTACCCGCCTTCTGCTTCTCGAGCAGCTTCTTCTTTCGTGTCACATCGCCACCGTAACACTTGGCAGTCACATTTTTACGTAACGCCTTGACGGTTTGCCTAGCGACAATCTTGCCTCCAACAGCCGCCTGAATGGCAACATCGAACATCTGCCGCGGGATGAGTTCTTTCATTTTTTCAGTCAACACGCGCCCGCGAGATTGCACATAATCCCGGTGCACGATAATCGCCAATGCATCAACGCGATCGCCATTAATTAGAACATCTAATCGCGATAGCGGAGCCGACTGAAACCGCTCAAAACCGTAGTCGAGCGAGGCGTACCCTCGGCTGACCGATTTCAAGCGATCAAAAAAGTCCAATACGACCTCAGCCATCGGCACATCGTAGATGAGCTGCACCTGCTGCCCCAAAAATTGTAAGTCAACCTGAGCGCCTCGCTTCTCTACACACAGCGTAATGGCGGCCCCGAGGTACTCCTGCGGCGTCAAAATAGTGCATCTTGCGATGGGCTCGCGCATGATTTCAATGTCGCCAGGGTCGGGAAGCTTCGAGGGGTTATCGACATATATCACCTCTTCACCTTTTCTCACGACTTCATAAATCACCGTCGGCGCCGTAGTGATCAGATCTAAATTGTATTCACGCTCCAACCGCTCTTGAATGATTTCCATGTGCAGCATACCGAGGAAGCCACAGCGAAATCCGAAGCCCAGCGCATCAGAAGATTCTGGCTCATAAAAAAGCGACGCGTCGTTAAGCGTCAACTTCCCCAGCGCCTCTCTGAAGTCCTCGTAGTCGTCAGAATTGACTGTGAAAATGCCCGCATATACTTGCGGTTTAACCTGTTTGAAACCGGGTAAGGCCGGCGTCTCTTGATGCGAGGCTGGAATCAAGGTGTCGCCCACTGGCGCGCCCTTAATATCTTTAATACCGGCTACTACGAAGCCCACTTCGCCAGCCATCAGGCAGCCCGTGGTGGTCCGACGCGGCGTGAACACCCCAATCATATCCGCTTGATGCTGCTTACCTGTAGACGCTACAACGAACTTATCCCGCTTACTCAGCTGACCCTGTTTAACCCGCACCAACGACACAACACCCAGGTAATTATCGAACCAGGAGTCAATGATCAGGGCTTGCAGTGGTGCATCGCGATCCCCCACCGGGGCCGGTACTTTTCTGATGAGATATTCAAGCACATCCTCGATACCTAACCCGGTTTTCGCACTCGTGGGGACCGCCTCGGTGGCGTCGATCCCAATAATCTCTTCGATCTCCTGCTGCACGCGCTCAGGATCAGCCTGAGGCAAATCCATCTTGTTGAGCACAGGCAGCACCTCCACACCCTGCTCAATTGCGGTGTAACAGTTTGCTACCGACTGCGCCTCGACGCCCTGACCGGCGTCCACGACCAACAAGGCGCCCTCGCACGCTGCCAGCGAACGCGACACCTCATAGGAAAAATCAACGTGCCCTGGTGTATCAATAAAATTCAGTTGATAAACCTGGCCGCTCGCAGATTCGTAATCCAACGTAACGCTCTGCGCTTTGATCGTAATGCCGCGCTCGCGCTCCAGGTCCATGGAATCAAGCACCTGCTCGGCCATTTCGCGCTCTGACAGCCCACCGCAGTGCTGAATAAAACGATCAGCCAGCGTCGACTTGCCGTGATCGATATGCGCGATGATGGAAAAATTACGTATATGACTGAGTTCAGCCACTGATTGGTCGCCTCAAAAGGAATAAGGATTGTAAGAAACAACAATCCATGACATCGAAGCGTGCCATTTTAGCACGCTAAACATCCGAACATCAGTCGCTATCAGGTATACGAATGCCAATGAACAGCGGGCTCCGTCCACGGATCAGCCTCGCCGGGACGGAAGCACCGGGGACTAACTCCGCGGACGCGCCGTCAAGATCAGCTAACTGACTCACGGGTCGACTGCCCAATCGGGTCAATATGTCGCCCTCCTCCACACCCGATTCATCTGCTGGAGAGCCCGGAGTGACACCCACGACCTCTACCCCGCCAGACAACCCCAGATCCGATAGCACTTCAGCCTCAACCGGTGCGATACGCATGCCCAAGAGTCTCACCGTGCCATCTGATGCGGCCCCTGTCTCAACCCTCGCCACTGCATCCGCAGCCAGCATGCCCACTTCGACCTGCAGAGACCGCTCTTTGCCATCGCGAATAATCACCGCCTCAACCGACGTCCCCGGCGCAATGAGACCCACAATGTGAGGAAGGTCTGCTGAAGTTTCGATTGCGTGACCATCAAAGCTAACAATAATATCGCCAGGCGCCAGACCAGCTTTTTCGGCAGGCGAACCATTACCCACCTGGGCAATCAATGCCCCCCGAGGGCGTTCCAGGCCGAAAGAGTCGGCGAGATTGCGGTCTACATCTTGAATGCTGACACCCAGCCATCCGCGCTCGACCGCGCCCGTTTCTTGTATCTGAGTAACGACATTGCGAACCACCGAGCTCGGAATAGCAAATGACAACCCAATTGACCCGCCGGAGCGCGTAAATATTTGCGAATTGACACCGATGACCTCTCCTTCAAGGTTGAATAACGGCCCACCCGAGTTACCCGGGTTAATCGCGACATCCGTTTGAATAAACGGCACATAGTTGTCGCCCGAAGTAGTCGGCAAACTGCGGCCAAGCGCACTAACGATGCCAGCAGTAACGGAGAAATCTAGACCAAAGGGCGAGCCAATCGCCAGCACCCATTGACCCACCTTCACAGCCCCGTCATCGGCCAAGCGTAAAATGGGCAGGCTATCAGCGACAATTTTTAGCACCGCCAGATCAGAACGTGGATCGGTACCAATGATCTCGGCGTCGAACTCCTGCCTATTAGGCAGACGCACCACGACATGTTTCGCACCGTCGACGACATGATGATTAGTGATCACAAAGCCATCACTAGAGAAGATAAATCCAGAGCCCATACCCGCTCGCTCACGCGGCACTGGGGGGCGACCCCGAAAGTTAAAGAATCGCCGCAGCGATTCGGGTAGCTCTTCTAATTCCTCTTGGTAGCGGGGGTTTTCAGCTTCGTACTCTACTAATATCTTCACGACTGCAGGTGACGATGCTTCGACTATTTCAGTAAAGTCAGGTAGCGCCGCACTCGACAGACTAGCTACGCCTATCAGACACCAAAAAGCAGAAATAAACATCACAGCGCGTACCATCATGGCCGTACTCCACATCTAAGAATATTGACGTTACTGTTTCGCGAGCAGCTCGAAATGCGACGCCGCCGTTTTGGACGCTAACCTAGGCTCGGCCATACCGGGCAACCTGCCTTGAAAGCGACGACTCAGTTGATGAAGGATAGCAAACCCGCTCAATAACCCAAGGCAGAATGCACTAGCGGCCCACAAATCGCCCCAGGACGCCGCCCACAATGACAGACCGGTCCCGAGCAATAAGGGCGCACCGTAAAGCCATAGCGTGCCTCCCAGTAAGGTGGAATCGGGGATTTCGATCAAGACCTCATCACCGAGCTGACAGCTCGACGCCTGCAGCGTATCGCCCGACAGCGCTCTCACACGACCCTTCCCTTGTTGCAACAAGGCTGACAAGGCGCCTTGCCCGCAACCCGCGCGTGCAGCACAGCGACCACATGCGGCGCTACGATCGGCTTCCACCCACACTGCGTTGGTCTCTACGGCAACCACAATGCCGGGTTCCGTTACCCCGCCCACTATGGTCCCTGCTCAGCAGAGCGCACCGCATCCGCTAACAGTCTTGCCGTGACCACAGGCACTTCTCCCAGCACGCTGATCAATAAATCACTACTACCGGCCCGCGTACCTCGGGTATAGGTGAGGGTGGCACCGTCAATGACCGCACCCTCACCAGAAGGTGCACTCGGGGGCAACGGCTCAACGAATACTGAAGCAGTAGCCCATCCGTCACTCACCACAAACACGCCTTGCTCAGTATTCTCAGAGACCATAAAGTAACCGGGTATCACTCCTCGGCCCCGTACAATCGAGACGGCATCCGCCGCGACACCGTTCGACGGAGGCAGTTCACCATAGCGAATAGCAGCAAATTCAAAACGCTCCAATACCTTTCCGCCCGGCTCAGCAGTTACCATTGCAAGCGCCATGCCCGTTTGAACATCCACATGCACAAAATGCGCTAAGCGCAAAGTGTCACGCGGGCGAAGCACGAGCTTCCTCGTCAATCGACCCGCAATGACGCGACTCGAATCAAGGCTAAGCGAATAAAACTTGCCGAGATCGCACACGCGGCTCTTTTGGCTAAGCGCAGCGGGCCAATACTCTGCCTGAGGATTTACTTGAGCATTGAGACGCCGCAGCATTCCGTTGCGGCTTTCGCTAGGGCCATCTACGCTGGGCCAGGCAACCTCAAGAAATTGTCGATTGTCCGCTCGTTCATAAAGCACCGTTCCTTGGTACGCAACGGCTTTATGGGCATCCAAAAGCTTTGCGAGCGTTAGCTCAGGCTCTAGCGCCAACTCGCAGTCGAGGTCAGTGCCTTGCGCCACCGCGGAAAAAGACACGAAGCACAGCAACAACACGCCGACAAAACGCATCCACCAAGGCCTCATAGGTTCACTGCAGCGCAGATTCTTGCCCAGTGGGTGCCGGCGCACGAATGTAAGAGATATAAGGGGCAGGATGAGTTTGCGCAGCAGCCGAGGCGTGGTGACGACCCAAATTACGGTATCGATCTTGCGCCAGCCGCTCATACATCGCCGCCACTTCTCGTCGCTCATTATCGGCCGTATCTATCTGTCTGGCGGCGACAGGTAGCGACTTCGCACCGAGACTCGCCTGCACGGGCTGTGCACCCAAAACCGGGACAACACCACCCACGACATCACTGATCACGCTACCCTGCATCGCGTTATTGTTAGGCACCAGCAATTGCTGCCCGCCCAGCACAACAACCATGGTCACCGAAGCGGCTACCGCCATGCTCCAAAGTGGATTTTTGTAGACACTTTTTCCGCCGGCCAACGCTTCTGTTACGGCAGAAGACACCTCAATATTGGGCTGGCTGACCCTGCGGGTTTGGAGCAATTCCCGCACCATTTGCTGGCGACGCCATCTTGCCCTTAGCGCCGGATCGCTACTGGTGGAGTCGAGCACACGCCGCAGCTCAAGCTCATCAGCTTCCCCATCCATTATCGCGGATAACGTTTCTAACTCTCTGTCACTGGTTGTCATCTGAATCCCGACTCCCCACTCATTTGTTGCTTAACACGCTCGTCAATCGCCTCGCGCGCCCTAAAAATCCTAGACCTAACGGTTCCGACGGGGCAGTCCAACACTGCGGCAATATCGTCGTAACTTAAGCCCTCAAACTCTCGCAATGTCAGTGCCGCCTGAAGCTCTTTAGGCAGCGCGGACAGCGCGTCTTCCACCACTGCGGCCAGCTCTTCTCCCATCGCGACCGCCTCAGGGGTTCCTACATCGGCCAACAGCGCAGCCTGAGAGCCCACCTCAGCGTCCTCTATTGTGGCGTCAGACCCCGGACGGCGGCGCTTCGACACCAGATAGTTTTTCGCGGCGTTGGCGGCGATGCGGTACAACCACGTATAGAAGGCGCTGTCCCCTCGGAACTTATCGATGGCCCGGTATGCCTTGATAAAGGCTTCCTGTGTAACATCTTCCACCTCAGACGGATCCGACACGTACCGGCTGACCAGCGCAGCAATTCTCCCCTGATACTTAAGTACCAACAGGTCAAACGCCCGCAAATCCCCCCGTTGCGCCCTCTGAACCAGTTGCTGATCTGTCTCAGAGGCTGTCAAAACTGCACCTTCAATTCACTCAACATGCCGGGTGATATACCCTCCCGGCTATTTACGGACTTATCAGATTGCGTCGCAAGCAAAAAGTTCCCGATCAATTACACTAATAGGCCGCTATTATACTGCACTCGCGTCACACCAACGGTCAACCTGACATGCCCACCACTCCTCGCTTTGACGTGCTCATCATTGGCAGCGGCGCCGCTGGGCTGAGTCTCGCACTGCAACTACCCCACAACCTGCAAATAGCGGTCCTCTCGAAAAGTCAGCTTGGCTCAGGTTCAACCGCCTGGGCCCAAGGCGGAATGGCAGCCGTATTACACGACCGCGACACAGTCGATGCCCATGTCAGTGACACGCTGAACGCCGGTGCGGGGCTATGTCATGAACCAGCGGTGCGCTTCACCATCGGACGAAGCCGACAGAGCGTCGATTGGCTGGTGTCACAAGGTATGGCATTCGATCTGAGAGACGATCAACCTGACCTTGAATTTCGCGAATTTCACCTCACGATGGAGGGCGGCCACAGCCACCGACGTGTCATACACGCAGCCGACCAAACAGGCCTCGCCATCTCCGAGGTGCTCGCTCGTCGCGCGGAGCAGTCGTCTAATATCACATTACTCACTGACCTTTGCTTGGTTGATGTCATCAAGGCAGGGGGGCGAGTCTGTGGCGCTCACCTGCTCAACACCAAAGACCGGTGCGTTGAAACGCTAAGCGCCAATGCGGTGGTACTGGCCACCGGGGGGGCCAGCAAAGCGTATCGATACACCACCAATCCCGACGGAGCCAGCGGGGACGGTATCGCTGTGGCGTGGCGTGCGGGCTGCCGAGTCGCCAACCTCGAGTTCAATCAGTTTCATCCGACCTGCCTATACCATCCAAAGACCCGCTCTTTTTTAGTCACCGAGGCTCTGCGAGGCGAAGGCGCCACGCTGCACCTCGAGGATGGCGAACAGTTCATGCCACGCTTTGACACTCGAGCCGAGCTGGCGCCTAGAGATATTGTCGCGCGCGCTATTGATCATGAAATGAAGCGGCTAGGCGCGGACTGTGTCTATCTCGACATCAGCCACCGACCCGCAAGCTTTATCAAGCGCCACTTCCCGCAAGCCCATGAGCGCTGCCTGGCACTGGGAATCGACATCACGACTGAGCGTATACCGGTAGTGCCAGCCGCGCATTACACCTGCGGCGGGGTTGTGGTGAATCAGCATGGCGCTACCGATATTCCGGGTCTCTATGTAGTGGGTGAGTCTGCATGCACCGGACTGCATGGCGCCAATCGAATGGCCAGCAACTCGCTGCTTGAATGCTTTGTCTATGCACAATCCGCCGCAGAGCATATCGCTGCCTCGCTCTCTAGCCATATCACACCGCCGGCGGTCTGGGACGACAGTCGTGTTCGCGACTCTGACGAAAAGGTCGTCATACAGCATAATTGGCAAGAGCTCAGGCGCTTAATGTGGGACTACGTGGGCATTGTCCGCACTTCACGTCGACTAGAATACGCCGCCGCGCGCATCGCCCTGCTTGAGCTGGAAGTATCTCGCTACTACGGCCGGTTTCAAATTACGAGACCCCTGCTTGAGATGCGTAATCTCACTCAGGTTGCGCAGCTGATGGTGTCCTGTGCATCTGGACGCAAAGAGAGCCGTGGGCTGCATTTTAATTCTGATTACCCCGACGCCTTGCCCGACGCTCGTGACTCGGTACTGATACCCCCCAACTTTGATCCGACGCTAGCCCTAGAGGGTCCAGTAGAACAGCTGCCCGAATATCGATAACGCCCCCGGCTATCCTTCCAGTCCATGAAAGCGCCTTATTTCGGCAATCACCGGTTGCCAATGCGGCTCCGGGGCATTGCTGCGAGCCATGACCCATTCGAGCAAATCTTGATCGTCCTGAAATAACAGCTCTCGATAGACAGCGCGTAACTCCTCACTCATCTGCGCAAACCCTTCATCAACGAAGGGCGACAGCAACAAATCTAATTCCAACAGCCCACGGCGACTTGCCCACCTTGCCCTGTTCCACTCTTCGCGCTGGTCCATGCTAATGATCCAATCTGCCTACCCAAAGGTGTAGTATAGGCGTCTTCTACTGCACCTGTTGGGGACACCTACCTCGCGTGACTGACATTGACACACCACCGCAACCCGCGGCACCGGCGGACACTGACGTTGTTATGACATTAGCCGGCACTGATGCAATCCACTTTCTCCAAGGGCAAACCACCGCAGACTTTGAGAATGCGAATACCGGCGAGGCTCGTTTTGCTGCGTTTTGCAACCCAAAAGGCAGAGTGATCGCAGACGTACTCGCCGTCATTGTCAGTGACGAGCGCGTTATATTGCGAGGCCGACAAGCCGTGATGGCGGCGCTGGCAATCCACCTCAAGCCTTATCTTTCCTTCTCTAAAAGCACCCTCAGTCACTCAGACTGGGCTATTTCATGTCGACAAGCTGATACTGATGCACCGTCAACAGAACACGCCGCTCTATTACAGTATGACGGTGAAGCAGTGGTGCGCATTGAGGTCCACCGAGGCCACGGCATCACCGAGTGTTGGCAAGCTAGTGATACGGCAACGCAGCGCCAAACGACGACAGGGCTGTCTTTAGCTGAGGCTGACATCATGACAGCCCGGGCCAGAGTGGAACTCGATACGATTGGTGCCTATTTGCCGCAGGATTTAAATTACGATCTCAATGGGACCGTCAGCTTCACAAAGGGCTGCTATACGGGGCAGGAGATTATCGCCCGGCTACATTACCGCGGCACGCCAAAACGGCGTTTATATCGCGCCTTAATCGACAACACACTTGACGCGGTGGCACCCGGTGCGCGGCTTAGCAACGCGGCGAATCGAGCCGTCGGCAGTGTCGTCAATCGAGCCGGTCAGGGAGACTCTCAGCAAGCGCTCATTGAGCTGAATCCTGAGGCTGCAAGCGCCTCAGTATTACTCGAGGGTCCCGAGTGTGCGCTCTCTGCCATCCAAGCCTGCTACGAAGACGCCGACCAATCCACCTCGCCTCGCTGATTGGCGCGCAGAAAGGCATTCGCCTTGCTAAAGTGCTGACAACCCAAAAATCCCCGATGGGCAGACAGCGGTGAGGGATGGGGAGCCTTCAATACACAATGCCGGGATCGATCAATCGCGGCGCCTTTTTTCTGGGCGGAGTTACCCCAGAGCATAAACACAACAGGATACTCACCCCGATTCACTGCACGCACCACCGCGTCTGTGAAGTGCTCCCAACCCTTACCCTGATGCGACCCCGCCAGGCCTCTCTCAACAGAGAGCACGTCATTGAGCAGCAACACGCCTTGCTCCGCCCAACCCGTTAAATCGGATCGCTCAGGCGCTGAAATGCCGATGTCCGCTACCAATTCACGAAAAATATTGCGCAAAGAGGGAGGGGGTCGACCCCCGCCCCTGCTCGAAAAACTCAACCCATGTGCCTGGCCAGGACCGTGATAAGGATCCTGCCCTAGCACCACCACTTTGACGGCACACGGTGGCGTCGCATTCAAAGCGGCAAAGTACTCATGCTCGGGCGGAAAAATCTCTTTCCCTGCCGCTGTCTCAGATCGCAAAAAGACACTCAGCTCAGACAGATAAGGTTGTCGAAACGCGTCATCAAGGAGTGTTCGCCACTCGTGGCGCAGTGGTCCTAACTGGGTCATGGCAGCCCCTGATAATAACTCGCTGGGGTGCCGATTAGCTCATCGTGATTGCTTTCCAAAGCCGCTTAACCTTTTGTCATCGATGCTGTTTTCTCAATCCTGTTAGCGACCTTGCCGTCGAACACGAAGAAGCCCCTGACCAGACACCAGCACAACACCAATCCAAACGAGTCCGAACGAGACAGCCGTCACTACATCAATGGACTCGCCCAATGCGGTTTGCGCAATCAATAACTGTAGCGTCGGCCCCAGATAAGAGGTAAAGCCCACAATACTCAACGGCAATAATCTGGCAGCGGCAATATAGGTGAGCAGTGGCGCCGTCGTGTAAACCCCCGCTAACAAAAGAAATAGGTCTACCCGCAGACCATGCTCTCCCATTCCTGCTCCACCGGTGAACCAAAGCCAACCCAATGCAAAAGGCGCCATACAGAGTGTTTCGATAAACAAGCCCTGCATCGAATCGGCCACAATATTTTTACGAATGGCTCCGTAAAGCGCAAAAGAAGTCGATACGACTAGGCTGATCCATGGCAGGCTCCCATAGGCAACAATCTGCACAACAACCGCCGCGACGGCTAGGCCGATTGCCAGTTGGTGCGCCGTGTTGAGCGCTTCCTTAAACACAAATTTGCCGACAATAATCGTCAATAACGGCAACATGAAATAACCCAAGCTCGCTTCAGTCGCCCGACCCGCGTTCACTGCGTACACAAAGACACCCCAGTTGCTGCTCAATAGTAGCGTGGCGAGGGCACTCCACAGCAGTGTTTTATGGTGTTGGATCAGTACCCAGGTGGCGGACAAGCGGCGCATCCAGAGGAGGATTCCCGCCGCAATCGGCAAACTCCAGATTGCTCTATGGGCGACGACATCAACTGCTCTAACCGGCTGCGTTTCAATCCAATATAGCGCCGCGACCCCCCAAATAATATTGGCAATGACCGCCAACGAGAGGCCTGTTTTTAGCTGCTGCCCAGAGTAATCCAACGTGTTTGACTCCAATCCTTTTCCTCTCAAACCACGAAACTCGAGTAACAACCTGTGTCGCCGAGACCTGCAGCCAACGAACGTATCGTCCAACGAGCATACACTAGGATGGTCCTCGTCATGAGCAGCCCCATCGAGAGAAAACGCGGATCCGAAGGCGATCGATGATAAGGTCACTCCGCCCGCATAAACGCACTGGAATCGCAATGCAGCCATGTCATATCACTACGTCGTTGGCGCAACTATTGCGGGCTTTAACCGTGCTAATACTGTCCCCGTCACTCAGTGCAGACCCGAGACTGACCTCAGACCCGCAAGCGCCCTACTGGCGCTCCGCAATGGTGCGCATTGAGGTCCCGGTCATCCGCTCGGTAGCAGGCCGCATGCGGCATTTTACTGAACACTGCAGCGCCACTGCTATCACGCCAGGGCCCGACATGTTATTGCTGAGCGCCTGGCATTGCTTCGAAGATTACGCAGCCACTCAAGGGCCTATTCAATTATTCGCGCCGCACTCGCCCAGCAACCCATTGCCAGCCCGCCTCATTATCAGCGGCGGCTCGATGTCCGAGGATTGGGCGATTCTCACTCCGTTATCCAACACTGTCATCGGCGCCTGGATTCCCCTCTCACCCGCGCCCGCTCAACGCGGCACACGGGTCATCGCAGCAGGTTTCGCGCCTACAACCGATTCGGGCGAAACGGAGAGACCGCCGGAAGCACCATCCTCTCGAGCGCTGATGTACGACCCAGACTGCCTGGTCACCAGCGCCACTAGCCGGCCGGCACGATCTGATTGCTTCGCCAGAAAGGGCGCATCAGGCGGCGCTATTCTCCGGCGGACGGCCAGCGGCAGTGTCCGAGTGGTTGGGGTTATATCGGCGGGTGATGGTGAGTCAGTTAGTTACTTTCATCCCACTGACAGCCTAGCGAGTCGCATTCGCTCACTGCGATGAGGCATTATTGATCTGGCGAGCAGGTGGCTCGCCCCCGATATGACGCTCGCCTCGCGACGTCGCAAGATCAACCTGCTTTTGCCGTTCTTGAAAACGCGCTCGCTGGCGGTCGTTGCGCGTGTCGTAACATTGCGGACAAGAAATGCCCTTTTCATATTTTGGCGACCGCTTTTCCGCTTCAGTGATGGGGTGTCGACAGGCATAGCACTGGTCAAAACTGCCTTTTTCTAGATCGTGATTCACCGCAACACGGGCGTCAAAAACAAAACACTCGCCCTGCCAACGCGATTCGGACGCCGGCACTTCCTCGAGATACTTTAAAATCCCCCCCTGCAAATGCCAGACTTGTTCAAATCCTTGAGACACTAGGTAAGAAGTCGATTTTTCACAACGTATGCCGCCGGTGCAAAACATAGCTACTTTTTTATGGCGTGACGGCTGCAAGTGCTTATCGACCCAGCGAGGCAGATCGCGGAAATGCTCAGTGGCTGGATTAATGGCACCCCGAAAGGTGCCAATGGCCACCTCATAATCATTGCGAGTGTCGATGACCAAGCAGTCGGGATCGTCGATTAACGCGTTCCATTGCGCGGGCGTTGCGTACTGACCCACGCAAACAGTGGGGTCAATATGCTCAACCCCCATCGTTACGATTTCTTTCTTTAACTTTACTTTCATGCGATGAAAAGGCTCAGCGCTATGAAAAGACTCCTTCCAGTCGAGTTTCGCGAAGCGAGGATCCTGCTCTAACCAAGCGATGACGGTGTCAATACTCTTTCGGCGCCCAGCAATCGTGCCATTAATGCCCTCTTTCGCAAGCAGCAACGTTCCTTTGACCTGCGCCCGTTGACACACTTCCAACAAGGGGGCACGGAGTGACGCATAATCATCGAGGCGAACAAAACGATATAAGGCTGCCACCACACGGTCAGCGGCTTCAGCGTCGCTGTTCACTTACCCGTTCCTCCTCGACAGTCAGGAGACGCGGGCACCGCCGCAACCTGATCCCACTCGTCAGGCGTATAGGTGTGCAGCGCCAGAGCATGGACAGGCCCTGCTAGCCACTCCTTGAGTACCGCATAGACCGACTGATGACGCTTTACACTGCGCTGTCCAGAAAACGCCTCGCTCACCAACGTCACCTTGAAATGAGTCTCCGAGCCTTCGGGCACGTTATGGCGAAAGCTCTCGTTTTCCACTATCAAGGTCTGCGGCGCAAAGGCATCTTGCAGCGCCGTGTTGATTTCATCTTTTATCATGATAGGCATCGATT